>VXRI01000198.1 GCA_009838595.1 Chloroflexota bacterium
ATGTCGTACACCGTTACAGTGTTGCCCGCTTCCATCAGGTTTCGCACCATCGGCCTGCCCATAATCCCCAGTCCGATGAATCCTATATCTGTCATTGTTCGCTCCTTTCGAACGGGCGCCTTTCGGTCTGCCCATTGACGCCATTATCGTATGTAAAGTGTCCTTGCCATTATCAGACTACGGGGCGCGTATGGTCAAGTGCGGCATAGTGTGGTTGACAGCGTGCCGGTTGAGATTGTCTATATTTGGAAAGACTCAATTTGCCCTCAGTCCTAACCTTCCATGGTCAAGGAACTGGATATTGCGGTGGTATTTGAGAACACTTACGATGCGAACCATTCGCAACTGGCGGACTACCTCATAAGCGTGCTGATAGCCTGCGGTCAATGGTGATATACTCTGTGGTGTTATTCATATTCCCTTGCACGCTGGAGCGTTGCCGCAGATGCAGATCGTTGACATTACCACCACGCAGCTCAATTATCCGCACACTAAGCCGATTCAGGATGCCACTATTCCCACGCCACCGCCGAGCGCAGGCGGTCGTGGGCAGCTCTTCGTACACATTCGCACGGACGAAGGCGTCGAGGGGCTGGGCATTGGGCAGTCGTCGCCGGGCGTGCGTCAGGTTGTGCTGGCATTGCGCAATCTGCTGCTTGGTAAGGACCCGTTCAACATCGAGCAGATATGGAACGACATGTTCTGGCAGGTGCGCGGATACGGGCGCAAAGGCGTCGCGTTCTGCGCTATATCCGCCATTGACATTGGTTTGTGGGACTTGAAGGCAAAGGCGCTTGGCGTGCCGCTGTTCAAGCTGTTGGGACCATTCCGCGAATCCGTGCCGATATACGGCAGCGGCGGCTGGACAAATTTCAGCGAGCAAGAACTGATAGCGGAGATGGAGGGCTACGCCGAACAGGGCATTCCGCGTGTGAAGATGAAGGTTGGTAAGGACTTCGGGCAGTCCGAGCGCGAGGACATTCAGCGGCTCGCTGCGGTCCGACGTGCGCTCGGTGATGATGTCGCCATATACATCGACGCTAATAACGGCTACTACCCAAAGCAGGCGATTTACATGGCGCGCGAGTTCGAACAGTATCAGGTCGGCTGGTTTGAAGAACCGCTAATTGCGGACGATGTGCAAGGGCTTGCGGAAGTCAGCCACGCGATCAACATTCCGGTAGCAACCGGCGAGCATGAGTACACGAAGCACGGCTTCCGCGAACTTATTGCGGCGGGCGGCGCGGACATCGTGCAGCCGGATGTTGGCAGGGTTGGCGGCGTTACTGAGTGGATGAAGGTCGCGCATATCGCGCACGCGTTCAACCTGCCGGTCGCGCCGCATGCCGTGCAGTTGGTTCACTTGCATCTCGCCTGCGCCACGCCGAACCTCAAGGTTGTCGAGTATATGAACACCGGGCTAGAAGGCGACCGCGTGTGGTACACCGAGTTTCCGCAGCAGAAGGACGGCATGTGGGCGCCTTATCCGGACAAACCGGGCTTGGGGCTTGAACTCGACCCGGCAGCCGTCGATCAGTGGGCAGTATGAGCTCATCCGGCTCCGCGTCCGTTGCTCGCGGATCGCCCGATGGCAGGTCGTCTCGGCGGATACGCATACCCAGAATGCAGACGCTCGACTCGCTGCGGGCGTATCCGAACTTCCGCTTGCTGTGGGTGGGCGACTTCTGCTCTAACAACGCGCTGTGGCTACAAATGCTCACAGCCGGCTGGCTTGTCCGCAGCCTCACAGAGAACTCACCGTATTCGACATTCTTGGTCGTAACGGTCGGAGGCATGGCTATGCTTCCGGGCCTGATAATGGCGCCCATCGCAGGCACGCTCGGCGACCGTATGGACAGGCGCAAGCTGATCATCGGTATTCAGAGCTTCATGGCGGTGTTCTCATTCCTGTTCGCGGTACTCGTTGGACAGCAGCTAGTATCGCACTACCATGTGTATATGTACGTGTTCCTCGGCGGTATTTGTCTGTCCATAACGCAGACGAACCGCATGGCGCTCATCGCCAATACTGTGCCGCGCGAATCTATGGCGAACGCCTTCGCCACGAATGTGCTGACGATACCGGGCACGCGCATGATAGGGCCATTCATCGGCGGCATACTCATCACAACGCTGGGCTTCTTCTGGAACTTCACGCTCGAATCTCTGCTATATCTTGGCACGGTGATTGCGTATCTGCCGATGAAAACGCCGTATGTCGAGCGCAGAACCGCGCCGAAAGATGTATCGTTCATCGCGGACTTAGTTGCGGGCTTCGTCTATGTCTGGCGAGACAAGCGCGTGCTGCTGTACATCACGATACTCGGATTCGTGCCGAACACGATACTAGAGCCGGTGATGTTCTTGCTGCCAGTGTTCACCAGCGAGGTGCTGCGCAGCGGCGCGGATGTTGGCGGATACCTCGTCGCCATCAACGGCTTGGGCGGGCTGCTGATGGCGTTCTTAATCGCATCGTTCGGCTTCATCTTTCCCAAGGGCAAGATAATTCTCGTCGCTGCCATAGTCAGCTCGGTGTTCATATTGCTGTTCGCGTATGCTGCACTTCTGCCGCTTGCGATGCTGCTGATAATGTTGTTCGCGCCAAGCCAAACTGCTTTCAGAACCGCGACTGTTACCCTCCAAACGCTGATTGCGCCCGATGAAATGCGCAGCCGAGTGATGAGCTTGCAGCGCTACAGCATGGGCGGAGTGGTCATATTCAGTTTGGTCGTCGGATGGTTTGCAGAAGTGACATCGGTATCGATCGCGCTCATGGCGATGGGCATCATCGGCTTGGTCGTTGGGCTGCTTTTCTGGGTCTTCGGCAACCAGATTCGCGAGCTGGACGCATAGTCGCATGAGCATGCAGGACACCACAACAGAGCAGAGGTCCACGCTCGGCGCGCGCCCGAAACCGAGATTCAGCGTGCGGATTCCGCGCTTGCGGACATTCGACTCGTTCGCATATACGGACTACCGCTACCTGTGGATTGGCAACTTCTTCGCGAACAACGCGCAGTGGCTGCAACTGCTCACCGTTGGCTGGCTGGTGCGCGGGCTGACATCCGGCTCATCGTCATCGACGTTGTTCGTGGTAACGGTAGGCGGAATGAGCCTGCTGCCCGGCTTGATAATGGCGCCCATCGCAGGCACGCTCGGCGACCGCATGGACAGGCGCAAGCTGGTCATCGGCATACAGGCGTTCATGGCAGCGTTCTCGTTTCTGTTCGCCGTTATGGTCGGACAGCAGCTCGTAACAGTCTGGCATGCGTACATTTACGTGTTCGTGAGCGGCGTTTGCGTATCCATCAGCCAGAACAGCCGCATGGCGCTGGTTGCGAACACCGTGCCGCGACATGCTATGGCGCACGCCTTCGCCACGAATGTGCTGACAATACCCGGCACGCGCATGATAGGTCCGTTCATCGGCGGCATACTCATCACCACGCTTGGTTTCTTCTGGAACTTCACGCTCGAATCGCTGCTGTATCTCGGCACGATACTTGTCTTCCTGCCCATTAAAACACCATACGCGCAGGCAAGGCGGGCAAGGGCGAATACGTCGTTTCTGTCGGACCTGATTGGAGGGTTCACCTATGTCTGGAAGGACAAGCGCGTGCTGCTCTACCTGACGATGCTGGGCTTTATCCCGAACACGATACTGCAGCCGGTGATGTTCCTGTTGCCCGTCTTCACGGACGAAATTCTGCGGCGCGGCGCGGATGTCGGCGGCTACTTCCTCGCTATCAACGGTCTGGGAGGGCTGCTGATGGCGCTTTTCATCGCATCGTTCGGCTTCATATTCAAGAAGGGCAACATCGTGCTGTGGTGCGCGCTGGGCAGCTCCATATTCATACTGCTATTCTCGTATGCCATAATCCTGCCGCTGGCGTTCCTGTTGATAATGCTCTTCGCCAGCACGCAGACCGCATTTCGCACGACCAATGGCACGCTGATGCAGCTACTGGTGTCGGACGATATGAGGAGCCGCGTAACCAGCCTACAGCGCTACAGCATGGGTGGCGTCATTATATCCAGCTTTGCCATAGGCTGGTTTGCCCGACTCACATCGGTATCCATTGCGCTCTTGGCAATGGGTATCATTGCGACAATTCTGGCCGCCGCGTTCTACATATTCGCCAAGCAGATACGGGAATTGGATGCGTGAGCGGCGCATAGGGATGGACAGCGCTGAAAAAGATAGATGGCAAGGGTAACGAGTTTCGACACACGCTACATACTGCATCGGCGCGCCGAAAGAGCCGCGCGCTATCATCTTCTGACAGGCGCGGCTCAATGCCCTGTTCGGCTATGCTGCGTTGTACGCCCTGTGTATGTTGGCTAATGCGTTGACAGAATATCGCTCTTTACAGCACCACCACCGAGCGCAGCACTTCGCCGCGCTCCATCTTGTGGAACGCCTCTTCCACATCGTCCAGCGCGATGGTCTCGGACACGAATCTGTCTAGGTCGAGCCGTCCCTGCATGTACAAGTCAATGTACATGGGGAAGTCCCGTGTGGGCAGGCAGTCGCCGTACCACGACGACTTCAGCGAACCTCCCCTGCCGAAAATCTCGAGCATCGGCAACTCTATCGTCATGTCCGGACTTGGCACGCCCACCATGACAACGGTGCCGGCTAGGTCACGCGCGTAGAACGCCTGCTCATAGGTTACCGGATTGCCCACCGCTTCTATTGCGACATCCACTCCGTTGCCGCCGGTAATCTCGCGTATCGCTTCTATCGCATCCGTCGCGCCGGCATTTATGGTGTGCGTCGCGCCGAAATCCCTTGCCCACTCGAGCTTGCGCTCGTCGATGTCCACGCCGATGATAGTATGCGCTCCCGCGAGTTGCGCTCCTGCGATGGCTGCGTCGCCCACGCCGCCACAGCCGAACACCGCGACCGAATCGCCGCGCGTGACGCCGCCGGTGTTCACTGCCGCGCCGAGTCCTGCCATGATGCCGCAGCCCACAAGACATGCCGCCGTGGCAGATACTTCAGGATTTACCTTGACTGCCTGCCCCGCCGCGACTAGTGTCAACTCGGCGAACGCGCCGATGCCGAGCGCAGGCGATAGAGGACTGCCGTCTTCCAGCGTCATCGGCTGCAGTGCGTTGCCGCTTTCGAAGCAGTACCACGCCCGACCGCGCTGGCAGGAACGGCAGTTTCCACACGGCGCGCGCCATGCGGCTATCACGAAGTCGCCGGGTTCGACATTCGTAACGCCCTCGCCGACCTTTTCCACAATACCCGCCGCTTCGTGTCCCAGCAGGAACGGGAACTCGTCCGTGATTGCGCCTTCGCGGTAGTGCAAGTCTGTATGGCACACGCCACACGCCTGAATCCTGATAAGCGCCTCGCCCGGTCCCGGGTCAGGCACTACAATGGTCTCTACGGATACCGCTTTGCCCTTCGCTCCAGCAATGACGCCCTTAACTCGGTTGCTCATATCTCGATACCCTCCAGAATCTATACCCTCCAAAAGTCGCATTCGACTTTGCGCGCTATATTAACATGGATGGAACGGATAGGCAGGATGATGCGCGACTATCTCTTATTGCCCATTCCGTCTATCCCGCTAACTTTGCCTTCTTCTCCGAATAGACGAAAAACGACATATCCCTGCGCTCGGGGCTGCGCCGGGTAGTGTGCAGGCGATTGCGGCGACTGGGTTGGCATATTCAAGCGCGTCTGCGATGTTGTCAACGGGCAGCGTAGTCGGTGCATCATAGGCGACTTGCAGCGTATTCAGTCTGAAAGATGCGGGCATTCACTGCTGGGCATAAGGGGCGAGCCGAATAATGACCTACTCCACCATCACCACCACCACTTCTTGCCCCATCATCCGCGTGCGCCTTATAATCAATGCAGATTAAACAGGATCACAGCAGATCAAACACCGATTCCCCCCATATCGACGAAGGTAGAGCGTTCGATTGAAGGCTGACAGCGACTGTACCCTCAAAATGGCGATTGACGGGCCGGCCGCGTCCGGCAAGAGCATCGTCGGGCGGGAGATTGCGCGCCGGCTGGGCTTGCGCTTCCTTGATACCGGCACGATGTACCGCGCTATCACTTGGGAGGTGATACGGACGGACGTTTCACTTGACGACGCTTGCGAACTGACGGCGATGGCGGCTCACGCGAATATGCAGCTCGTATCATCAAAGGACGGAGACAGGCTGCTGCTGAACGGCGACGACATCACCGATATGCTCAGGCTCCCTGAAGTCGATGCCAATGTGTCCGCAGTGTCCGCGCTGAGTGGTGTGCGCCGGGCGCTGGTGGCTCAGCAGCGTAACATCGCGGCAAACTCTGGCATCGTGATGTGCGGAAGGGACATTGGCACGGTCGTACTGCCCGACGCCGGCGCGAAGATTTTCCTGACGGCATCGGCAGAAATCCGCGCGAAGCGCCGCGCAATTGAAGCAGGTCAAGAGCACGATTTGCAGCGTGTGCTGGACGACATGCGGCGGCGCGACAAAATTGACAGCGAGCGCGAAGATTCGCCGCTTCATCCCGCCGATGACGCCACCATAATCTGCTCCGATAACCTGACCGTCGAAGATGTCGTGCTGCAAATACTATCGAAGGTGCGCGCATGTTAACGGACTGGCTATATCGGATATGCATACCGCTGCAACGCACGGTGCTTCGGCTGTTCGCCGACTGGAAGGTGAACGGCTTGGAGAATGTGCCGCCTATGGGCGCGATCATCATCATCGCCAATCACCAGAGCAACTTTGACCCGCCGCTGTTAAGCGCAAGCATTCCGCGCAGAGTATATTTCCTCGCCAAGGCGAGCTTGTTCATGGGGCATGCCATCACATGGTTCCTGAGTTCGTACGGCGCGTTTCCCGTCAACCGCGAGAGCGCCGATATTCGCGCGTATCGCTGGGTCGTAAGGCAGCTCAGATATGGTAAGCCTGTCGTGCTGTTTCCCGAAGGCACGCGGTCGCGCGGCGGTATGACGCGCGCAAAGCCTGGCATCGCGCAAATCGCATTGCAGTCGCAAGCGGCCATCTTGCCCGTTGGCATCGTGGGAACGCACAGGCTAGGTACTTGGATGCGCGTGTTCAACCCGACAGGCAAAATAACCGTGAACATCGGCCCTGTATTCTCCGTGCCACCTATCGAAGGCAGGCCGAGCCGGGAACTGCTCGAATCCATTTCCGATATGATAATGCAGCGTGTGGCGATGCAGCTGCCCGACGAGATTCGCGGCGTGTACAACGAAGAAGCGATAAAGAATGCGGCACGGCGGGGCGCGGGCGAGAGTGTGTAGAGTATGTGCGGCATTATCGGATACATAGGCGAGCGCGCGGCGGCGCCGATCATTCTTGAAGGGCTTGGCGCGCTCGAGTATCGCGGATACGACAGCGCCGGCATAGCCGTGCTGGACGAAGTCGGTATGCCGCAACTGTACAAGTCTGCGGGCAAGTTGTCCAAGCTCCGCAGCAAATTGCGCAATGGCTTGCCGGACGGCAACATCGGCATCGGGCATACTCGCTGGGCGACGCACGGCGGACCGACCGACTTCAACGCGCACCCGCACACCGATGGCACCGGGGATATTCTGGTTGTGCACAACGGCATATTAGAGAACTACCTAGAACTGAAGCAGGAACTCGTAGCCAAAGGATGCGAATTCATTTCGCAGACGGATGCCGAGTGCATCCCACATCTCATCGAATCGTATATGCGCGAAGGCTGCTCGTTTGAAGACGCGGTGCGCGCCGCGGCAAGCCGAATGGAAGGCGCAAATGCGGTCGTGGTTCTGAGCAGGAAGGAACCGGATAAGATAATATCGTTCAAGATCGGTAACGCGGGTGGCATCGTCATCGGCTACGGCGAAGATGAGATGCTTCTTGCCAGCGACATATCCGCACTGCTGCCTCATGTGCGCGATGTGGCGTATCTTGCGGTAGGCGAAATAGCGACGGTTACGCGCGATGTCGTGAAGTACACACGCATCGACGGCGCGTCCGTCAAAAAGAAGAAGGCGCGGGTGTCCTACGAAGCTATGACCGCGACGAAGGGCGAATACAGCCACTTCATGCTCAAAGAGATACACGAGCAGCCGGACGCCGTTCTCGACACGCTGCGCGGACGCGTGCAGTTCGACCCACCGGGCATTACGCTACCGGAACTGGCGTTCACCGACGAAGAAATACAGAAGTTCAACCGCGCAGTCATCATTGGCATGGGGACGAGCATGCACGCCGGCATGGTAGGGCGGATGTGGATCGAATCGCTGGCGGGCATGGCGTGCGAGGTGGACAACTCGTCCGAATTCCGATACCGAGACGCCTATATGGACGAGAACACGCTGGTCATATCCATATCGCAGTCCGGCGAGACGGCGGACACGCTGGGCGCGATGGAAGAGGCGAAACTGCGTGGCGCGCGGCAGGTCACGCTCTGCAACTACGAAGGCACGCAGTCAACGCGTATAGCCGATGCCGTGTTGCCCATACGCGCCGGTCTCGAGATTAGCGTGGCAGGCACGAAAACATTCGTCTGCTCGCTGGTAACGCTGTACGCGCTGGCTGGGCATCTCGGTGTCAAGCGCGGCCTGATAAGCCGAAAGCGACTGAAGACTATTGTGCAAGAATTGGCGCACCTGCCGGAGATGATAGGGCAGCTCATATCCGATCAGGCGCAGTACGAACGCCTCGCCCTGAATTACGCCCGCCGTGCGAATTTTCTATTCTTGGGACGCGGTAAAAATTACCCGCTGGCGATGGAAGGTGCGCTAAAGCTCAAGGAGATAAGCTACATCCACGCAGAGGGCTACCCGGCAGGCGAGATGAAGCACGGTCCGATCTCGCTGATAGACAGAAAAATGCCCGTCGTTGCGCTCGTCCCAAAAGACGACTTATATGAGAAAATGCTCGGCAATGTGAATGAAGTCAAGGCGCGGCGCGGCAGCGTAATCGCCGTCGCCACGGAAGGTGACGAGCATATTGGCGACAAGGCGAACGATGTTATATGGGTGCCACAAGCATCGGCAAACATCACGCCAATCCTGAACGCTATCCCGATGCAGCTGCTGGCATACTACATCGCCGTAGAGCGCGGCTGCGATGTGGACATGCCCCGAAACCTAGCCAAATCCGTAACTGTTGAGTAGCGCTGTCGTATATCCTCGGAAGCGCCCGAAGAGTCCCTTACCCCTCATGGGGAATGTTAGGATGGGGTATTGAATAGGATGATTGGCACAGATACGAACTCGCTCCCCTATGCCCAAATTCCCGTTGAATATACGCCTATCGTATGCTAGTTTAGTGCTGATGGTCAGAGGTTGAAATGTTACCGCATGTTTCCAAATTCGGCATATATCTGAATCCCAGCGAGCACAAGGTGGTTCGCATTACATCACCATATTGGTTTCCCGAAGAACCCGATTGGGTCTATGTGACCAGCGAGGTGAACGATACCTTGCTGAACATTCGCGAGGCGATCCGGGACAGGCAGCTTGCCGAAAACCCTGACTCCGTTACCTGGGGCAGGATTCCCCTGCGCGACTAAACCCGGCAAATCGAGCGAGGCTGTGGTTGACCGAACACGCGCCTAGCGCACCGTATTTTTACTTCATCAGCGTGCTCCAGCGCTACATTCCGCCAGCGCTGCGCTATCCCGCGTATCGCAAATACTGGTTTGGCACGCTGGCGTCCGTCAGCGGCTTCCAGATGCTCACATTCGCCATGCTATGGGTGGCGTACGACCTGACGAATTCGCCGCTGTTCCTTGGCTATGTTGGCGCGCTCAATGCCATTCCTGCCATACTGCTGAACCTGTTCGGCGGCGTGTTCGCGGACATGTTCGACAAGCGGCGGCTCATAATCGGCTGCCAGCTCATCACTGCATCGCTAATCTTCATCCTCGCGCTGATGACGCTGTTCGATGCGCTGCACATCTACAACCTGCTACTCATCGCGTTTCTTGCAGGGGCGGTCAACGCATTCGACCAGCCCGCGCGCCAGGCGCTGTACCCGCATTTAATAGAACGCTCCGCCATCATGAGCGCGGTGTCGCTGAACGCCGCAATCTGGCAAGGGACGCGCATTGTGGCGCCCGCAATCGCGGGTCTAATCATCGCGTACCTCGGCACCTCCATCTCGCTGTTCCTATCCGGCGCGGGCTTTGTAACAATGGCGCTGGTGATGGTCGCGCTCAAAGTGCCGCAGATAGAGCGCGGTGGCAGCGGCAACGCCGCCCGCGACATGCTGGACGGCTTGAAATTCATCATCGGCAATTCGGCGTTCTCGTTCCTCATCGCCATGACATTCTTCAACAGCTTCTTTGGCATGGCGTATATCTTCATGATGCCGATCTTCGCAGTGGACATCTTGAAGGTCGGCGCGGACGGGCAGGGCGTGCTTATGGGTGTAAGCGGCGCCGGCGCACTCGCCACTACAATGATACTCGGCTCGGTGGGTAATTTCCGGCAGAAGGGGTTGATGCTCATAGGCGGCGCGACCGCATTCGGCCTGTCGCTGATGCTGTTCGGCACAGCATCTCAGGCATACCCGTCTTATTTGCTCGCACTAGGAATTATGCTCTTCATCGGCATATTCAACTCCATCTACATGATTTCCATAATGAGCTCGCTGCAGATGATGGTGCCGAACAGCATGCGTGGCCGTGTGATGGGCTTCTACGGCATGACCTGGAGCATTATGCCGCTCGGCGGAATGCAGGCTGGCTGGATAGCGAACTACCTCGGTGCGCCGCTCGCGGTGTTCATCGGCGGTCTCGCGGTCGCAGGATTCGCCGTCGGACCCGCTATGCTTAACAAGCAGGTCCGTAACATCGGCACGCTGGTAAACCAAGTAGAGCAAGCCATGTCATCCGCCCGCCAACAACCGCAGCGCGCCGCGCCCGGCGGCGATTAGCGGGCACATTCTCCCTCAAGGAAAGGCTAGGGCTAAGCTAGGATGTGTCAAACCGCCACTTCGACACGACCGATACAACCGATGTAATCCCCACTTGCAAGAACTGATTTAATAAGATTGCTAACTTGGAGAAAACAATGCCTGAATCCGCTCTACACTACCTCACCATCAGCGAAGCGGCAGCTCTCATCGCAAGCAAGCAGCTTTCGCCTGTCGAACTCGTCGCGGCGCATCTCGACCGCATTGAAAGTACGGATGAACGGTTGAACTCATTCGTAACGCTGCTCGCGGACGAGGCGAAGGCGGCTGCCGCAAGCGCGGAGTCGGAGATACAGGCTGGCAACTATCGCGGTGCGCTGCACGGCATCCCCGTCGGGTTGAAAGACCTGTACTACACGAAGGGCGTCCGCACGACAATTGGCTCCAAGATAATGGGCGAATTCGTGCCCGACTACGATGCCGCAGTTACAGAACGATTCCAAGATTCCGGCGCGATAATCATGGGCAAGTTGCAGATGCACGAGTTCGCTCTCGGCGCAACCAGCGAGAACCCGCACCACGGGCCGGCGCACAATCCCTGGGACATCACGCGAATCACCGGCGGGTCGAGCGGCGGCTCCGGCTCATCGGTCGCCGCCGGGCAGTGCATGTCGGCACTTGGCAGCGACACAGGCGGCTCCGTGCGGATCCCATCTTCGGCTTGCGGCATCGTGGGACATAAGCCAACCTTCGGCCGCATCAGCAGGCACGGGGTCTTCCCGCTCGCGAACAGTCTAGACACCGTAGGTCCAATGACCCGCACCGTCATGGACGCGGCAATCGTGATGAACGTCATCGCCGGCTACGATGCACGCGACCAGTCCTGCGCCAACCGTCCTGACGAAGATTTCACACGCCTGCTGGGGCAGGACATCGCCGGGCTGCGGATTGGTGTACCGCAGGATTACTTCTACGATGTCATCGACGACGAAGTGCGAACCGCGCTTCAGCAGTCGGCAAGTAAACTTGAAGAGCTTGGCGCGCATGTGGAAGACTGCTCCATCCCTGCACTGAACGACTCCATCAGCATATCCGGAACGATCCTGTTAACCGAGGCAGCGGAGATACACCTAGACAACCTGCGTGAGTGCGCGGACGACTTAGGCGCGGATGTGCGCGGCCGCTTAGAAGAAGGCGCGATGACGACCGCCGTCGCATATATTGCGGCGCAGCGAGCGCGTACCGAATTCAACCGCGCCTTTGCGGACGCATTCAAATCATACGACATCTTGCTCGCTCCGACCAACGCTATTCCTGCGCCTAAAATCGGCGAGAACATCATTGAAATCAACGGGCAGACAGAGCACAAGCTCGCCGTAATGCCGCGACTCACACGCCCGCATAACGTATGCGGCATACCCACCGTGTCGGTGCCTTGCGGCTTCAGCTCCGACGGCTTGCCCATAGGCATGCAGCTCGCCGCGTCCCCATTCAACGACGCCTTAGCCTTGCAAGTAGCTCACGCCTACGAGCAGTCAACCAACTGGCACACGATGCACCCGCCGCTATAGAGCATTGCGTCGTGCCTGACAAGACCTTCCTTCTGGTGTATGATTTGGCGCGTTGCACTTAAAGGAAAATCGACTGACAAGTTCAGCAAGATATCGAAATTGCGGATATTCGGAGGCATAGAGATTTGAGTTCACAGGCAAGTACACAAGGACTGTCGCTACATGACGCGGCGCGCGCGATGGGTGTGCAGTTCGCAAACGATAACGTGCCGCAGGACAAGTTCGTCGATGCGAACGGGCTGCGCTTTCACTACCTCGAATGGGGCAACCCGGACAATCCACCTATGCTTCTGCTTCACGGCTTCGCGCAAACTTGCCATTCGTGGGACTTCGTCGCGCTCGGCTTCAGTGACGACTACCATGTTATCGTGCTGGATCAGCGCGGACACGGTGACAGCGATTGGGCGCCGGACGGCGATTACTCGCCTGAAACACAGCAGAAGGACATATCCGCCGTAGTCAATGCGCTGGGACTGGAAGGCTTTGTGCTGATGGGGCTTTCGATGGGTGGCAGGAATTCATTCACATATGCGGCGAACAACTCGGACAAAGTGAAGGCGCTGGTCATAGTGGACGCCGCGCCGCAGAATATGACGCAAGGCACAGACAACATCCGCAACTTCGTGCAGCAAGACGACGAGCTGGAATCGGTTGATGCCTTCGTGGACCGAGTCTTGCAGTTCAACCCGCGCCGCGACCGGCAACAGGTGCGCGGCAGCATCCTGCACAACCTCAAGGAGCTGCCGAACGGCAATTGGACATGGAAGTACGACCGCGCGCTCCGCAGACAGGGACGGCGCATGGGCAGCGACCCAGAGACCGAACAGCGCCTGTGGGGATACGTCCGATCGCTGCAATGCCCGACGCTGCTGGTGCGTGGCGGCGCGAGCGACATCGTTGCGCTGGACACAGCCGACAGAATGCACCAAGCAATCTCCAACAGCCGCCTAGCTACAATAGAAGGCGCAGGTCACCTCGTCATGGGCGACAGCCCGTCCGGCTTCCAGAAGGCCGTAACCGAGTTTATCGCATCGCTGTAAGCAAATTCGTTATTGCCACCCTAAATTGCCACCCTAACCCTCCATATCAGGGAGACAAGACTATTAGGGTGGCAGTTGCCAGTCGCGCCGTTGCACAAAATCCGTTGCGCCACTCTGCTGCGCTGTGCTAGACTTGCTGTTGAGAAGAGAAGGAAAATCATATTTAAGGGGAACTCCCGGGAGAAGGGATTGAATAAGGCTGAAAAGCAAGCCGTAATTGCAGAGCATCGTACCCACGAGAATGACTCAGGCTCTACCGAACTGCAGGTAGCAGTCCTGACCACCCGCATCCAGCAACTCACGGAACACCTCAGAGTCCACAAGCACGACGAGTCCACACGCCGCGGCCTGTTGAAGATGGTCGGCAGGCGGCGCAGGTTGCTTCGATACCTCAATAGGGAAGACGTAGGCCGTTACAGGGCACTAATCGCCAAGCTCGGTCTGAGAAGGTAGCCCAGTTCACTAGGCAGCGGGGCTGCCTTTCTTCTTTCTCGCGTTCCCCCTGGAGGAATGTTATCTTATGCTGAACTCGTTTGAGCACGTTTATGAATCCGGCACGCTCGTCATGGAGAGCGGCCAACTAGCACTACAAGCCAATGGCTCCATCCTAGTCAAGCAGGGTGATAATGCCTTGCTTATCACCGCCACGATGTCTAAGCCGCGCGAGGGCATCGACTTCTTCCCACTAACCATCGATGTGGAAGAGCGCCTGTATTCCAGGGGCAAAATTCCCGGCAGTTTCTTCCGTCGCGAAGGGCGCCCCAGCACTCACGGCATACTGATGGCGCGCCTGACCGACAGGCAGATTCGCCCGATGTTCCCTAGCGACTTCCGCAACGAAGTGCAGATTGTCGCAACCCCGCTGTCGATCGATATGGAAACACCGTTCGAGACGCTGGTTATGACCGCGGCATCGGCGGCGCTGTCCATCTCCGATATTCCATTCGGCGGGCCAATCGCAGCTACGCGCGTCGGCTACATTAACGGCGAACTCGTGGTGAACCCGACTTACGAGCAGATCGACGAAAGCGAGTTGGAAATCGTTGTGTCTAGCTCGCGCGACGGCGTTACGATGATGGAGGCAGGCGCGAGCGAACTGCCCGAAGAAGTAGTTTTCGACGCGATCGCGCTCGCACACGAGGTCAATTTAGGGCTAATCGACTTCCAAGACGAAATGGTATCCGCCATCGGTAAGCCAAAGTCCGGTTACGACTCGTTTGCATATCCGACGGAGCTTGACGACGAGGTCTCCGACATTCTCGGTGATGGTTTAATCGAAGCATTCGCATCGTCCACCGGCAAGGTTGACTTGTACGAGAGTCTGGACGAACTGCGCGCCAAAGTCGCCGAGGCGCTGGGCGAAGACTACGAATCCAACCACCTGCGAGACGCGTTCGAGGCGCAGCTTGAGCAGGCGTTCAAGCACAATGTGCTGTCGGGCGGCAAGCGCCCTGACGGACGCGATAGGCACGAGATTCGCCCAATATCCAGCGTGGTCAACCTGCTGCCGCGAGTGCATGGCAGCGGTCTGTTCAGTCGTGGTGAAACGCAGATTCTCGGCGTGGCTACCCTCGGTTCGGTCGGTGACGCGCAACGCCTGGACACACTGACGCCCGAAGACACCAAGCGCTTTATGCTGCACTATAATTTCCCGCCATACTCGGTCGGCGAAGTGCGACGCATCGGCTCGCCCGGGCGCCGCGAAGTCGGACACGGCGCACTTGCTGAGCGCGCCATCGCTCCTGTGCTGCCCACTCAGGACGAGTTCCCATATACTCTGCGTATCGTCTGCGAGGCGCTCGGCTCGAACGGCAGCACATCCATGGCAAGCGTCTGTGCGGGCACACTTGCGCTGATGGACGCGGGCGTTCCTATCAAGGCTCCGGTCGCGGGTATCTCCATCGGTCTGATTGACGGCGAAGACGGCGAGTACGCCACCATCACCGACATCCAGGGTATGGAAGACCATGTAGGCGATATGGACTTCAAGGTCGCGGGCACTCGCGAGGGCATCACTGCAATTCAGCTGGACATCAAAGTGAACAGCATCAGCTTCGATGTCGTGCGTGACGCCTTGGAGCAGGCGAAGGAAGCGCGGCTGTTCATTCTAGACCACATGCGCGAGACTATCAGCGACACGCGCGAAGACCTCAGCCCGTTCGCGCCGCGCATGCTGCAAATCAGTGTTCCCGTTGAGAAGATTGGCACGGTGATAGGTCCCGGCGGCAAGACCATTCGCGGCATCACTGAAGAGACCGGCGCGACCGTGGACATTCAAGAAGACGGCACCATAGTCATCGGTTCTGCGGACGGCGCAGCGGCGGCGAAGGCGGTGCAGATGATCGAAGATCTCACGCGGGAAGTGAAGGTTGGCGATATTTTTACCGGCAAGGTCAGCCGCATAATGGATTTCGGCGCGTTCGTGGACATTCTGCCGGGTAAGGACGGCTTGGTGCACATCAGCGAACTCGCGGAAGAGCGAGTGCCGTCAGTCGGCGATGTCGTGGAAATAGGGCAGGAGCTCACCGTCGCGGTCATCCAGATAGACGATCTCGGGCGAGTCAACCTGTCGCGTCGCGCACTGCTCGTTGACGAAGAGATTGACCCCAACGGTAGAGAACCTGTCGGCGGCGGTCGTCCCGCGCGTACCGGTGGCTACCGTAGAGATGGTGGAAGAGGCCGCAACGACCGCAGCGGCTATCGTGGAGGTGGTCGGGGCGGCCGCGACCGTGAGCGTGGCGGCAGAGATCGCAACCGTGGCGGTGGCAGGGGCGGCTATCGCGGATAGCGCCTGACATCGCGGCGCACAATCCAACGCAAGTAACATCGGAAACCCCGGCATTGAGTTCGGGGTTTCTGCGTTACCGCCTTTGGAGAAGTCGTTTGTGTAAAGTGATTCAAACTCCAATCGCGGAGTCAGAGCAATGGCAAATCCTGAGCCGCAAACCGAATATGACCCTGTGTCCGAGCGTGCACGGATAGCCAGCCTTGACCTGATTCGCGGCATCGCCGTGCTGGGCATACTGCTGATGAATGCCGTCTCGTTCAGGTACGGCATTGCACCATACTTCAACTTGAGCGCGGGCGGTTCGGAAACATGGCTGGACTGGGCGGTTGGCATATTTGGCGAAATTTTCGTCGACCAGAAGTTCATGGGGCTGTTTTCGCTGCTGTTCGGCGCTGGTATGATTCTCTTCATTGACCGCGCCGCCGCAAGAGGCAGGCGTGCTGTCCTGCTGAACATGTGGCGCAACGCATTGCTGCTGCTAATCGGCATTGTGCATTACGCAATTTGGGACGGAGATGTACTGATGGTTTACGCTATCTCGTCGTTCTTCCTGATTCCCCTGCGTAACCTCTCCAACAAGGCACTTATCTCTCTCGGTATCGTAGTTTTCGCGTTATCCGTTGTCGGCTCCGTTTTTTCACAGTATATCGCCGACAGCACCGGCACATCTTTATCGGGCATCTGGGAGCCTGGGGAATTCGATACCGAGGATTGGGTGGGCGTTCCCCATCTGCTTGGCTACTTTCTGCGTGCGCTGGGGCTGATTCTGTTGGGTGCAGGACTGTACCGCACAGGCTTTATGAAC
>VXRI01000364.1:0-733 GCA_009838595.1 Chloroflexota bacterium
CGCCAACGAGATAGTCCCACGCGCCTTGCGGTAGGTTCTTCCTCGCTCGCTGCACTACCTCTTCATTGCTCAAAAACTGTGATACCACGCTCTTCTCCTAGTGCTGTTTCCGGGATTATCCCGTGTTTCTATTTCATCCTGATGGATGAGACGATTGTTGAATATCTATCTTTGATTGGGGGATTGAGGATTATTCGTGCCCCTTCCCCTCATCCCACACATCAAGGGGAAAGGACTGTTTGATGGCGTTACCGCTCCCAGACGCCTAGGTCCATGCCCATGTCCACAACTGCGGTTTGTCTGTTTAGTGTGGTTTCTAAGCCGTCGCGGTATTCGCGCCAGGCTAATTCTTCGTCTTCGACATTGTCGGCGGATTTGAGGCTGTCCTGCAAGTTTTCCATCAGATATTCTTCCGCGCGGCCCGTGGGCATATTGAAGAACTCGGTGTCGAAGCGTGGCAGCTTGCCTGCCTCGAAGTATCCCTTATCCGGCAGTTCATAACCCTCGAGATTGTCTGTGCCTTTGCCCAGCACATCGCCGGTCTCGATGTAGTGTTCCATCACGGGCTTCATGCCGTACTTCTGTATTGGGCAGGTTTTCATGCATACGCCGCAGCCGGAGTAGCGCGTCATAACGGGGCGGCAGCGCTTGGCGATGAGTTTCGCCTTTTCCACGCCGCGATACCACAATCGCTGCCCCTGAATTG
Organism: Chloroflexota bacterium; assembly: GCA_009838595.1. GTDB lineage: Bacteria > Chloroflexota > Dehalococcoidia > Lucifugimonadales > JADFKI01 > Bin90. The sequence goes on from VXRI01000364.1 coordinate 707, forward strand.
CGCGACCGGGGCAGCGCATAAAGCATA
>VXRI01000364.1:743-16829 GCA_009838595.1 Chloroflexota bacterium
CATACTTGGCATATCTCGCAGAACTTCGGCACGCCGTAGTCAACGGGGCGGTCGTAAGTAACACGCGCGTCAGTGATGATAATTTGCAGCCGAGCGCGCGAGCCGAAGTGCGGCGACAGCAGCTGCCCGTTCACGCCGAGCTGCCCCAGACCGGCATCGACGAACATCGGTATCATGGGGCCGAACTGCCATGTCGGCCCGGACACCTGCGCCCGGTAGCCGAGCGCGCTTATGTGCGCGACTAGGTCTTTCACCAGCGCTGCCTGCCGCCGGTATGTCTCGCCCTGCGCCTCTTCCGCTTGAATGCTTGGCAATGTCTGAGTGGCGGAGTGTCCCTGTTCGAGGGCGAGGCAGATGGCGTTCGGCAAGCCGCGCCGTACATCGTTCAACCGCGCCTTGTAGATGTAGCGGCGGTCGAATCGCGCGAACCCAACTTCGCTATATCCTAGCTCGCGCGCCTTCTCACGGATGGAATCGGTTACATCCTGACCGTCCGGCTCTGCCGTCGGCTCTAAGTCGCCGCTCGCACGAATCCATTCGATTTCGGACTTCATGTCGCCCTGAAACTCTGCGTACAGGTCAGCAGTTTCGGGCGAGAATTCGCGGCGAATGTCGTCCGCCCATTCGACTGATGCGCTTTGTTCCAGCGCGAAGCTTTCCAACGGATACTCGCGCGCGTAGAAGGTTATCTCCTGTTCGCGCCGCAGCGAGTCCGGCGATTTTTCTAAGTCCTTCGCCACCGGAATGACCACGTCCTCGTCGCCGTGCTTCCGCCCCGGCCTAGTTACCGCGTGCCCAAATCTGCGTCTTGCCATGTTTCCGTCCTTAACTGTTGATGAAGAATAACCAGACCACCAATATGAGCACTGCCACTATGAGCGCGAGCCACAGGCATCCCTTTCCCCTCTGGCGCGAGCCTGGTCCTCCACCACCACTCCCAAATCGCGCTCTGAAGTCAGACGCGTTCTCCGGAACATCTCCGAGATTCGGGATATGCTGCATTGAACCATCTCCCGGTTTTCGCCTACCAGCAATCATATCGCATCCCTGCGCGGTTGTCAGTCTTATGCGATAACCAATTGCGTCTTGAAGCAATGTATCCGCCAGCATACAATAAGCTTATGATGGAATTCCGAAACCGATTATAACGGGGACGGCGATGGCAATGACAATTACCAGAACTCGGGATCCCTTGGGAGACCTGAAGACGCAGGAAGACATAGTCGCTTGCTTGAAGGCTGCGCTGGAAGACGGCGATAGCAAGTTCATAGCCGCCGCGCTAGAAGACATCGCGCGCGCCATGGGGATAGCCTTTACTGCCAACCGTCCGGATTCAGCGACGCCCCGCCGCCGCTTCACCGTGGCAGAATACTACGCTATGGCAGAGGTCGGCATCCTGCATGAAAACGACCGCATCGAACTGCTGGACGGAGACCTGATAGTTATGCCGCCCATCGGAGACTGGCACGCCGCCAGCGTCAACAGATTCACCAATTCACTGCCTTTTCTGTTACAGGAAAGAGCGATTGTGTGCATCCAGAACCCGATCCGCTTGAACGACAACAGCGAACCCCAGCCCGACATTATGCTGCTGCGATGGCGCGATGACTTCTATAGCGGAGGACACCCTGGACCAGCCGATGTGCTGTTGCTCATCGAGGTCGCCGATACGAGCGTTGACTACGACCGCAGCGCCAAGCTGTCCGCATACGCCCGCGCCGGCATTCCGGAAGTATGGATTGCCACAAGGCAGGAGCGCCGCATCGAAGCCTACACCGAACCCGCAGAGGGAGAATACACTACCGCGCGCTATGCCACACCGGGCGAAAGCATCGCTCCGCAGGCGTTCCCGGATGTAGTTCTCGAAGTTGATAATCTTATCGCCGCCTGACCGTCAAGTTGAACATATAGGTCGCTCTTCGGTCAGCCCCCGCACCGCCCTCAACGGCGACAGCAATAGCCACAACGCGCCCAGTATCCCGACGCACGCCGCCGCGACCATCGTCAAGCGCAGTCCGATTATACCTGCTATCCAACCGCCGACTAACGAGCCGGCGAATAGCGCGCCAAGTCCGAGTGAGCGCATCGTAGCGTTCATTCGTCCCAGCGACCTGTCGGGCGTTATTGCCTGTCGCAGGCTGCTTTCATGCACCATGAACATCGTGAAGAATCCGTCGCCTAGCTGTGCCAGTGTCAACATCAGGCCGGCGAACATCAGCGGTTCGCGCGCCGCCGGAATGAACAGTATGGACAACATATAGACTGCGTAGCCTCCTACGAGCGCAGCGCCCAGCCCGAACTTTCGCGCCGCGCCGCCAGCGTATGAAGCGCCGATAATCGAGCTTATGCCGCCGATGGCGAATATCGTGCCGAGCGCGCCGGGGCCAAGACCAAGTTCGCGCACACCAAAGACTAGCACGACCGCGCTTAGCATGCCGACAGTCCAATTTTCCGCGGCGTTGGCGACGGCTATTGCGCGCAGCAGCTTGTCGTTCCACACCACGCCAAGCCCTTCCCATATCTCGCGGAAGACGCCGCCACCTTGCCGCGTTATGTCTGTTTTCGGCTCTTGCTTGCGAATGAATGCGAGCGACAGCGCGGACACGAGGAATGTCAGCCCGCCTATCGCCGCCACGAGGACGGAGTTCGCCAACTGCGCTATCCATCCGCCGATGCTAAACGCAGTGACTTCGGCGAACGATTCGCTTGCGGTGAGCTTGCTGTTCGCGTCAACTAGGTCGCTGCGCCGGACGAGCGTGGGCAAATACGACCGATTCGCCACATCGAATAATGTGGTCAGTACGCCGTTGAAGAACGCAACCGCGTACAGCTGCTCGATTCGCAACAGCCCGATGAGATACGCGACAGGTATCGACGCCAGCAGCGCAAACCTGCCCATTTCTGCCGCGATGAGTATCGGACGGCGGCGGATGCGGTCTGCTATCACGCCAATCAGAAAGCCGATGATGATGCTAGGAGCGACACCGAGCGCACTGAGTATGCCCATTTGCAGCGGCGTCGCGTGCAACATCAGTACCGCCACGAACTGCAGAGCGCCCATAAGAGCTCCGAAGTTCGACACCGTGCGGCTTACCCAAAACTTGGCAAAGTCCGGATCGCGCGCCAAGCCTTTAACCACTCTATTCAGCCGGCGCCAGACCGACTGTGATTGATTAGGGCTGTCGCCAGGAGGGGCTTCTTTGCCATCCTGATTATCCATGCTGAGCCATGCCCAGAATAGAGCGCAGAAGCAGCTCCGCGACGGCTTTGTTTAGCGGCTCGTTGTTGTTGCCACATTTGGGCGAGTATATGCAGCCAGGGCAGCCGCGCTCACACGGGCACTCGCCGATGACTTGCAGGGTCGCGCTCCACAGGTCTTCGATGACTTCGTAGCCGTGCTCGGTGATGCCCACGCCGCCGGGTATGCCGTCGTGGATGAACACCTGCGGCCTGCCCGTGTCCGGATGCAGCGGCGTGGATATGCCGCCGATGTCGTTTCGGTCGCACATTGCGAACAGCGGAAGTACGCCTATCGCGGCATGCTCGATGGCGTGTAGTCCGCCCATGAGGTCGAGGCGGTTGCGCCGTATGTATTCGAGCGTGTCCGGCGGCACATCAAACCAGAGCGCAATGGTGTCGTAGCTTTGCGGCGGCAGGTCAACATACTCTTCGCCAAGCGACTCTTCCGTGAAGTGCGCCACACGCTTGAAGCCCACAACGCTTGTCGTAACGCTTACCTCACCCAAGTACGCCTGCGTTCTACCCGCCTTGCGCTGCTTGAACTGCCGCAATACGTGCGTGTCTGTGTAGTCGCGCGCCTGCGTGTAGTACGGTACATCGGTCTGCACCGCATACGCCATGCCCGCTTCCATGTCCAGGTTCCTGATGAGATACTGCTCACCTTGATGCAGATATATGCCACCAGGGTGCAGCTGCATGAACGCAGACATTTCTTCGACAGATTCAAGAATCACGCCGCTGTCTTGTTCCACAAGCGAGTATTGTCGCGCTGATGCCGAGCGGATGTTCACCTCGCCCGCCGGATAGTCTATATCCGCGCTCAGGTACCAGCGCGAGTTTCGCGTGTGCAGTAGTTCGTCGTCCACCAGTTCCTCGGCGTGCCACAGCAGTTCTGTACCGAAGTATTCTGTATCCGACATGACGAGAGGAGCTTCGTATGCCGCGCAGAGCAAGTGCGGCTTGAGGATGTACGGATTGCCCGGCGATACGCGCGCGCTCTCGTGCGGCTTGCCGAAGAAAGCTTCCGGATGGCGCATCAAGTACTGGTCGAGCGGGTTGTCGTGCGCCACCAGCACGCTGAGCGAACGATGCCCGCTACGTCCGCTTCTGCCCGCCTGTTGCCATGCGCTCGCGACGGTGCCGGGGTAGCCGGTCAGCAGTGTCGCATCCAAGTCGCCAATGTCGATGCCGAGTTCCATCGCGGTCGTGGTCGTTATGCCAAGCAAGCGTCCCTGCGCCAAATCGCGTTCTATGGCGCGCCTGTCTTCCGGCAGGTAGCTCGCGCGGTAGGGCATCACGCGCTTTGCAACTTCCGGGTTCGACAGCCGCAGATTATCGCGCACATAGACATACAGCAACTCGGCGGCGCGTCTGCTGCGCACGAAGGTCATGGTGCGGACATATCGGCGTAGCAGCTCGGCGAATAATTGCGCGGACTCGGTGTTGGTGCTGCGGCGGCTGCCCTTCGCCAAATCTAACATCGGCGGATTCCAGAACAGAAAGTCCTTGCCCCCGTAAGGCGAACCGTCGTCATCCACCACCTCAAACGGTAAACCCGTAAGCCGCTCGGCATGCTCGGCAGCGTTGGCAATCGTCGCGGAGCAGAGCACGAACTGTGGGTTGCTGCCCAGCCGCTGGCATATCCGCCGCAGCCGCCGGATGACATTGGCGACATGCGAACCGAACACGCCGCGGTATATGTGCGCCTCGTCGATGACGACATATTTCAGGCTGCGAAGGCGCTGGTACCAAAGTTTGTGGTGTGGCAAGATGCCCACATGCAGCATATCAGGGTTAGTGATGAGCAGCCGCGAGCTGCGCCGTATGCCGCTGCGTTCGTGGCGTGGCGTGTCGCCGTCGAAGATGTCGTATCGCAGCCGCGCGGCATTTGGGATGAGGCGCCCGAGCGCCTTTCGCTGGTCTTGCGCGAGTGCCTTCGTAGGGAAGAGATACATCGCGCTGGCGGAGCGGTCTTGCAGCAGCGCTTCCAGCACGGGCAGGTTGTAGCACAGGCTCTTGCCACTAGCCGTCGCCGTGGACACGATGACATTCTTGCCGCTGCGCAGCGCGTTGATGGCGTCCGTCTGGTGTGTGTATAGTTTATCGATACCGGAATCCGCGAGCGCCGCCCCGAGGCGCGGGTCAAGCGGCCGATCTAGCACACCGTATCTGGCATCACGCGCAGGCACATCTTCACTGTATGCGATCTGCTCCATGTACCACGGCATTTTCTGTATAGCGTCCAAGAACGCTGCGACATCCATCGGGAATAGATTACTTTCTTCTAATCGGTCAAAGGAACATTACGCTAGAAACCTGAAATAGTTTCCTGCTCAACATCCAGCACTACGACATCTTCGCGGCTGCGTTCGATGTAGGCGATTACATTGTCCAGCACTTCGTCCGCGTGTCGCACGCTGCCGCTTACGCAGGCGATGCCGAGCGTAGCCATCTGCCACGAGTCGTTGTCCGCCACCTCCGCGATAGCGACGCCGAACCGATTGCGAATGCGCTGCGCCATAGACGCGATGACTCTGCGCTTGCCCTTCAGACTCTGATTCGCAGGTATCTGAAAACGCACTTTACACACGCCGACATTCATTTCGCCTGTCTCCTAGTTCGCCTACACTTACCCAACAAACTATGACGCCAAAGCCGCATTATAACAGCACATCCAAATGGTATAATGCGGCAGTGTTCTATTACGGGTATGAGCATATTAAGAAGCGTTCCCAGCGTCGTTTTGCCATGCTGTACCGGAGAGCGTCACAGGAGACACCCCATGAATAGCGCGGGCAATACGCTGATAACCGAAGAAGCGATACGGTCCCGCGTCAACGAACTCGGCGCTGAAATTGCGCGAGATTATGCAGGCGGCAGGCCGGTGCTGGTGGGCGTGCTGAATGGGGCGCTGGTGTTTATGGCTGATTTGATGCGCGCTATTGATTTACCGCTTGAATACTATGCGGTGGCAGCTTCGAGTTATGCAGGCACGGAGAGCACGGGCAGCGTGGAGATTATCAAGCCGTTAGACGCGGATGTTAGCGGGCGTGATGTGATTGTCGTAGAGGACATTGTGGACACAGGGATTACACTCGACCGCCTGCTGCAAGATTTGCGCGCCGCACAGCCCGCAAGCATCGCAGTCTGTACACTGCTGAACAAGCCGTCGCGCCGCGTGGTCGATGTGTCGATCAAGTATGTCGGCTTCGAGATTCCCAACGAGTTCGTGGTCGGGTACGGCTTGGACTACAACCAGCAATATCGCAACTTGCCGTATGTGGCGACGCTTGCGCCCGAACAGGATGGGCAGCACAGGCAGGATGGATAGATATAGGATGGGCGCTGGCGCTTTACGCGCGTTCCATTGCGCCGGCTAGGACGGAGCGCAGGTTGGTCGTGCCCATCAGGTATTGGTCAACGCCGCGTGCCGCTTCCCTGCCCTCGGCGAGCGCCCAGACTACCAGCGACTGCCCTCGCGCCATATCACCGGCAGCAAACACGCCGTCTATGCTGGTCATCTTGTTTGTGTCGGTCTGTACATTGCCGCGGCCGTCTAGCGCGACGCCCAGCTGTTCCACGATGCCTTCGCGCTGCGGACTCACGAAACCCATCGCCAGCAGCACGAGGTCGGTGTCTATCACGAACTCGCTGCCCTCTACGCGCTCCATGCTCGGGCGACCAGATGCGTCGGGCGGTCCCCAGTTGACACGAACGGCGTGCAGCTTCTCCACGCTGCCGTTACTGCCGGAGAAGTGCGTCGTAAGCACATCGTAGTCGCGCACGCCGCCTTCTTCCTGCGAAGACGATGTGCGCAGGATCATAGGCCATTGAGGCCAGGGATTGTTCTCTCCACGCTCGGCTGGCGGCTCGGACAGCAGCTCGCACTGATAGACAATCTCTGCGCCCTGCCGGTGCGATGTACCTAAGCAGTCGGAGCCGGTATCGCCACCGCCCAGTATGACCACGCGCTTACCCTCGGCACTGATACGCTCATCGTCAGGGATATGCTCTCCGGCGTTCAAGCGGTTCTGCTGCGTCAGGAAATCCATCGCAAAGTGCACGCCGCCCAGCTCGCGGCCGGGGACAGGCAAATCTCGCGGGATGGTGCAGCCGCCGGTAAGCACAACCGCGTCGAACTCGCGTGTCAGATCTTCGCCGGAAATGTCAACACCAACATTGACTCCGCACTTGAAGGTAATGCCCTCTACCGTCATTTGATCGACACGCCGTTGCACTACGGTCTTTTCCAGCTTGAAGTCGGGGATGCCGAGGCGCAGCAGTCCGCCAATGTAGTCGTCGCGCTCGAACACGGTAACCCAGTGTCCGCAACGATTGAGTTGCTGCGCGGCGGCAAGCCCAGCCGGACCCGAGCCGACCACAGCGACCTTCTTGCCAGTGCGCTGCGACGGCGGTTCGGGGACTATCCATCCTTCTTGCCAGCCTCTATCCGCGATCGCCTTTTCGATATACTCAATGGTGACCGGGTCTTGGTTGATGTTCAACACGCAAGCGGCTTCGCACGGCGCGGGACATATTCTGCCGGTGAACTCTGGGAAGTTGTTTGTGGAGTGAAGTTCGACCAGAGCCTCCTGCCACTTGCCTCGATACACGAGATCGTTGAAGTCGGGTATTAGATTTCCTAGCGGACAACCCGTATGGCAGAACGGCACGGCACAGTTCATGCACCTTGCGCCCTGTTCTTTAGCCTGCTCTTCGCCCCAATTGTAGTAGAACTCGCTGAAATGCCGGAGTCGGTCGCTAACAGCCTGCTGCGGCGGTCCTTGACGTCCGTATTCCTTGAAACCCGTTGGCTTTCCCATGTATCGGTACGCCTGCGCTCTCACTCAGCCGTTCCTGCGATTGCAGGAATGTCGTCGTTGTAAATGTTATGTCGTTCAGATTAGTCTGCGGCAATTGCGGCTGCGCGCTCCATCAGGATGCGCTTGTAGTCGTGGGGCATCACCTTCACGAACTTGGGCAGCATCGCGCCCCAGTCGTCCAACACGCGGCGGGCGTTTGCGCTACCAGTTTGCTCGTAATGCTCTTCAATCAAGCTGCGCAGTCCGCGTTCGTCTTCGGCGTCTTCCACCTTTTCCAAGCCGACCATCTCGTGATTGCAGAGCGACGCGAAATCGCTGCTCTCGTCCAGCACATACGCCTCGCCGCCACTCATACCGGCGGCGAAATTGCGCCCGGTCGGTCCGAGCACGACTACCTTGCCGCGCGTCATATATTCGCAGCCGTGCTCGCCAACGCCTTCTACGACCGTCTCCGCGCCGCTGTTGCGCACTGCGAAGCGCTCGCCCGCGACGCCGCGAATGAACGCCTTGCCTCCCGTAGCGCCATATAATACTACATTGCCCACGATAATGTTTTCTTCCGGCTTGAAAGACGCTTCCGGCGGCGGCGCGATGACAACCTTGCCGCCGGACAAGCCCTTGCAAAAATAGTCGTTGGCGTCGCCGCGCACGCGCATCGTAACGCCCTTCGCCAGGAACGCGGAGAAACTTTGCCCCGCCGAGCCGCTGAAGTTTATCGTTATCGTGTCGTCAGGCAGAGCCTCGATACCGTGCCGCTTGGCAATTTCGTAACTGAGCGTAGTGCCCACCGTGCGATTGCGATTGCTTATCGGCAGGTCTAGCGTCACCGCTTTCTTGGAATCGATAGCGTCCACGCACAGATCGATAAGTTCGTTGTCCAGCGCGTGTTCTAGCCCGTGGTCTTGCTCTTCACGGCAGTATTTCGCAACCGAGTCCGGCACCTGCGGCATGTGCAACAGATTGGAGAAGTCCAAACCTTGCGCCTTCCAGTGCGTGACCGCTTCGCGCGTATCGAGCCTATCCATGCGGCCTACCATCTCGTTTATGCTACGAAAGCCCATATTCGCCATAATCTGCCGCAGTTCTTCGGCGACGAAGAAGAAGTAGTTGATGACATACTCGGGTTTGCCAGCGAACATCTTGCGCAGCTCGGGGTCTTGCGTAGCGACTCCGACTGAGCAGGTGTTCAGGTGGCACTTACGCAGCATAATGCAGCCGAGGCTGATTAGCGGCGCGGTCGCCATGCCGAACTCCTCCGCGCCAAGTAGGCATGCGATTGCCACATCCCTGCCCGTCTTTAGCTGCCCGTCCGTCTGCACGACGATTCTGCCACGCAGATCGTTTAGTACCAGCACTTGCTGTGTCTCGGCGACACCGAGCTCCCACGGCAAGCCGGCGTGCTTGATGGACGATTCGGGCGATGCGCCAGTGCCGCCGCTGTCGCCGCTGATTAGCACGACATCGCCATGCCCCTTCGATACTCCTGCCGCGATAGTGCCAACGCCTGCCTCTGCGACGAGTTTGACATGCACCCGCGCGCCCGGATTGGAGTTCTTCAGGTCGTGTATAAGCTGCGCCAAGTCTTCGATGGAGTATATGTCGTGATGCGGCGGAGGTGAGATTAGTTCGACTCCGGGCGTAGAGTTACGCACCCAACCGATGTACTCGTCGATCTTGTGCCCCGGCAGTTGCCCGCCCTCGCCGGGCTTAGAGCCTTGCGCCATCTTAATCTGCAAGTCGCGTGCGCTGGCGAGGTAGTTGATGGTAACGCCGAAGCGTCCGGAGGCGACCTGCTTCATGGCGCTGTTGCGCGAGTCGCCGTTTTCGTCCGGAGTATAGCGATGGAAGTCTTCGCCGCCTTCGCCGGTGTTGCTGCGTGCGCCGATTCGATTCATCGCTATCGCCATGGTCTCGTGCGCCTCACGGCTGATAGAGCCGAGCGAGATTGCGCCGGTGGCAAAGCGTTTCACTATGTCCGCTGCGGGTTCCACATCGTCCAAAGAAAGCGGCGTTTCCGCCATCTTGAAGTCCAACAATCCTCTGATTGTGCAGAGTTCGCGGCTGAAATCGTTGGCGAAATCCGCGAACTGCTGGTAAGTCTCGTAATTATTCGTCTTAGTGGCGAACTGCAGGCGGCTGATGGTGTCCGGATTCCACATGTGGTATTCGCCGTCGCGCCGCCACTGGTAGAAACCGCCAGTCTGCAAGTCTAGGCTGCCCGTAGGCGAAAGTTGGTGGAATGCCGCTTCGTGGCGCTTGCGGCTTTCCTGCTCTATCTCGTAGATGCCGATGCCGCCGATGCGCGATGGCGTCCAAGTGAAGTAGTCGTCGATGAATTCGGAGTTCAGCCCCACAGCCTCGAATATCTGCGCGCCGCGGTAGCTTTCGATTGTGGATATGCCCATCTTGGACATAATCTTCAGGATGCCTTTGTCAGCAGCCTTTATGTAGTTGTACACGCCTGTTTCGTAATCGAACATTCTCGCTAGCGCGCCGCCATCTTCCGCCATATCACGGATTGTCTCGAATGCGAGATATGGATTGACAGCGACCGCGCCGTAGCCGATGAGCAATGCAAGATGCGCGACCTCGCGCGGCTCGCCGGATTCGACGATGAGGCTGACTTTCGTGCGCATGCCCTGCCGTATAAGGTGGTGATGCACCGCAGCGACGGCGAGAAGGCTGGGGATGGGCGCGTTGTACACATCCACGCACCTATCGGACAGTATGATGATTGTGTTGCCTTCTTCAACGGCTTCGTATGCTTCGTCGCATATCCGCCGGACTGCGCGTGCGAGTGCGCCGTCATTTTCGTCTGTGGTGAAAAGCGTGCGTATCGTCTTTGCCTTCAAGCCGGGCAGGTTGATATGGCGTATCTTTTCGAGTTCAGGGTTGGACAGTACCGGGCGCCTTACGCGCAGTGTGCGGCAATGTTCCGGTGTCTCGGTGAACAGATTGCGCTCGCTGCCAACGCGTGATTCGAGAGATGTAACGAGTTCTTCGCGGATTGCGTCCAGCGGCGGATTGCTGACTTGCGCGAACAGCTGTTTGAAGTAGTTGAAGAGTAACGGGCTTTGCTCGGAGAGGACAGCGAGCGGCGAGTCGTTGCCCATCGAGCCTATTGGTTCGCTGCCAGTCTCCGCCATCGGCTCCATAATTATGCGCATATCTTCGAGCGTGTAGCCGAATGCCACCTGGCGCGCGGTCAGACCGCCGTTGGTGAAGGTCGGCTGCTCCGGCGTGTCCGGAATATCGTCCAGAGACACGCGGTTCTCGCGCAGCCATTCACCGTAGGGCTGCTGCGCGGCGAGCGCGCTCTTCAGCTCTGTGTCGTCCACGAGGCGGCCATCTTCGGTGTCCAGCATGAACATACGGCCAGGGTGGATGCGGTCCTTGAACAGCACATCTTCCGCCGGCACATCCAGCACGCCGGTCTCGGACGCCATCACTAGCAAGTCGTCGGTCGTAACAAGATAGCGGCACGGGCGCAAGCCGTTTCTGTCGAGCACGGCGCACACCTTAGCGCCATCGGACGCGATGATGAGAGCGGGACCGTCCCACGGTTCCATCAGGCAGGAATGATACTCGTAAAAGTCCTTCTTAGCCTGGTCCATCGGCAGGTGGTCGCCCCACGCCTCCGGGATCATCATCATCAAGGCATGCGGCAGGGAGCGGCCCGTGGCGAGCAGCAGTTCCAGCGCGTTGTCGAAGCTGGCAGTGTCGCTCTGCACGCCCTTCGTGATGATGGGCAGCAGTTTATCCAAATCATCGCCGAGCGCATCGGACGCGAACATGCCCTCGCGCGCCGTCATCCAGTTGATGTTGCCGCGCAGGGTGTTTATCTCGCCGTTGTGGATAACCATGCGATACGGGTGCGCCAGCCGCCAAGAGCCGAGCGTGTTTGTGCTAAAGCGCGAGTGCACCAGCGCGAAGGCAGTTACGACTGCCTCGTTCGCCAAGTCGTGGTAGAAGTGCTGAAGCTGCGTAGCGTGAATCAGCCCCTTATACACAATTTTGTTCGGCGATAGGCTGGATACATAAAAGTCATTCCATTCGTCCAAACCGGATTCCGCAACGGCGTCCTCAAATTGCCTGCGAATGATATACAGATTCAGTTCGAAGTCGAAGTCAGTCTGCAAGTCCGCGCTGCGCCCCACGAAGAACTGCCTAATAGCGGGCATTACCTCGGCTGATAATGTACCAATCTCACTGGGTGAGACAGGCACATCACGCCAGCCAAGCAGCGTCTGTCCTTCCTGTTCCACAAAGCCACGCACTATGTCTTCGACTTGGCGCTGCTTCGCTTCGTCGTGCGGCATGAAAACCATGCCGACCGCGTAATGGCCCGGTTGCGGAGGCTCGATGCCAAGTTGCTGCATCTCCTTGCGAAAAAACTCATGCGGCATCTGTATCAGTACGCCGGCGCCGTCGCCCGTCTCCGGGTCAGCGCCCTTCGCGCCGCGATGTTCGAGATTGCACAGCACCTCAAGTCCGCGCTTGAGGATGTCGTGCGATCGCACACCCTTGATATTGGCGACAAGCCCCACACCGCAGGCTTCGTGCTCGAAACGCGGGTCGTACAGCCCTTGCTTGGTCAAGTTGGGTATGTATCTCTCGGACATATCCGTGCCTCTCGTCGGTTACCTTTTACCTTATAGATACAGGTAGGTATTGCGCCTTATAGTATGGGGAAAATCTAGTGTGAAGAAAATCGCGGCTCTCCGGTGCATGGGGCTGCGCGGGGATTGCGCACTACACGAAGGCGGGAATTAGGATTTGCGAGAGAATCGAAACGCCGCGTCCGTAGTGCGATTGCCGAGCCGCCGGCGTTATAGTACCGGCAGATAGTGCTCTTTCTCGTAGTCCGCCACACGGCTGTGATAGTTCTCCCACTCTATCTTCTTATTTTCGATGAAGCTGTTGAACACAGCCTCTCCCAGCGCGTCGCGCACGAGTTCACTCCGTTCGGTGATGCCAATTGCCTCCCACAGATTGGCGGGCAGCGCCTCGATGCCAAGTTCGTCGCGTTCCGCTTGCGTCAGGCGAAGAGCGTTCATCTGCGCCGGTTGCGGGAATTCGTATCGATTCTCAATGCCTTTTAAGCCAGCCGCCAGCATGACACTGAACGCCAGATATGGATTGCACGCAGGATCGGGTGCACGATACTCGATGCGCCGAGAGTCTTCCCTCCCCGGCTTGAAGTCGGGTACGCGAATGAGGTCGGCGCGGTTGACAGTTGACCATGTAACGTAGGTCGGCGCCTCGAACGCTGGCACAAGGCGCTTGTACGAGTTCACCCATTGGTTCGTTACGGCGGTAATCTCGCGGGCGTGCTTCATCAGCCCTGCAATGAAGAACTTCGCCGTCTCGGACAGGTGATATTCGTCATCGTCGTCGTAGAAGGCGTTCCTGTCGCCTTGGAACAGCGATTGGTGCATGTGCATGCCGCTGCCATTCACGCCGTCCAGCGGCTTGGGCATGAAGGTCGCGTAGTAGCAGCTCTGCCGCGCGACCTCTTTGACCACCAGCCGATAGGTCATAATCGTGTCCGCCATGGTGAGGGCGTCTGAGTGGCGCAGATCGATTTCGTGCTGGCTGGGTGCGCCTTCTTGATGGCTGGATTCGACGGGAATGCCGATGTCTTCGAGCGTCAGGACGGTCTGGCGGCGCAGGTCGGTCGCATCGTCACCGGCGCCCTGCCCGAAGTAGCTGCCCCTGTCCTCAGTAACCGTGCCTTTCGCATCTTTGAAATAGAAGTACTCTATTTCCGGACCGACATAGTAGGTATAGCCGAGTTTCGATGCGTCCGCGAGGTTGCGCCTGAGCACGGCGCGCGGGTCGCTTTCGAGAGGTTCGTCGTCGGGCGTGATTATGTCGCAGAACATGCGGGCAACGGCGTTCTCTCTCGGTCGCCATGGCAGCACGTTAAAGGTGTTAGGGTCGGGCAGCGCGTACATATCGCGCTCGTCCGAGCGTACAAAACCTTCGATTGCAGACCCGTCGAAGCCCATGCCGCGTGTGAGCGAGTGTTCGAGCTCTTCGACTGTGATGGCGAAGCCTTTCAAGTTGCCTAATATGTCGGCGAACCATAAGCGAATAAACTTAACATCGTTCTCTCGCGCTTCACGCAGAACGAATTCAGTCGCTTCGTAATCTCTCGCCAACATGTCAGCCTCTTTGTAATCGCCACGCTCGCCGCTTGCGGCATGTGAGCAAGCACGAATATCAGACAGCCGTGCCTGCGGTGATTACCATAATACTGCTGCACGCCTGTAATTCGTGGTTGAGATATTATATCAGTTTGTGAAAATTGTGTCAATCTAATGTGCAGGCTCACGCGTATATTGCACAGATAGATACACAGGCAATTTTGCCCACCCTAGCCATACCGCAGAAGGGGAAGGGACAAGTTGGCGACAACCCTCCCCAACGACCTTCCTATTACTGCAACGGACAGCAGGGCACAAGGACGCCACATTGCCAGCCAGCCCCTTGCGGCGACTTCTTTTTGACGCCAAAGAAGCCTGCACAACTCCACCCTCGACGCTGCGCAGGCTTCGGTTCCTCGGCTATGACAGCCCTCAATTTATCATCATAGTCAGTAGTGCGCCGGCGTTACGCCGATGCCGATGCGCCGACGGTGTTGATGATGAGTTCCGTAACCTTGTACGGATCCATATTGGCGTTGGGTCGCCTATCTTCGATGTAGCCCTTGCCGTCGCGGGCGACCTGCCAAGGTATCCGCACGGACGCCCCCCTGTCGGAGACGCCGTATTTGAACTCCTTGTAGGATGCGGTCTCGTGTAGTCCGGTCAACCTCTGTTCGATGTCCGCGCCATAGTTGGCGATATGCTCTTCGTGGTTGCCGCCAAGCGCCTCTGCCGCGGCAATGCAGGCATCGTAGTTCTCGCGCATGGCGTTCGTGGAGAAGTTGGTGTGCGCTCCGGCGCCGTTCCAGTCACCCTTGACGGGTTTGGGATCGAGCGTGGCAGCGACGCTGTGCTTCTCACCGATGCGATACAATAGCCAGCGTGCAACCCAGAGCTGGTCTGCTACTGTGGGCGAGCCGATGGGACCGACCTGGAATTCCCACTGCGCGGGCATAACTTCGGCGTTGATGCCGGAGATTTCCAAGCCGGCTGCAATGCAGGCGTCGAGGTGCTCTTCGACTACAGGGCGGCCGAACACTTCGTCCGAGCCGACGCCGCAGTAGTAGCCGCCCTGCGGTGCGGGGAAGCCATTCTCGGGCCAGCCAAGCGGCTGCGACCTGACGCCGGTGAAGAAGGTGTATTCCTGCTCGATGCCGAACCAGAAGTCCAGGTCGGCGTACTTCTCGGCGGCGGCGGCGCATGCTGCGCGAGTGTTGGACGGATGCGGGGTCATGTCCGGCAGTAGCACTTCGCACATCACTAGCACGTTGTCGCCGCCACGAATCGGGTCCGGGCAGGTGAACACAGGGTTCAGCACACAGTCCGACGCATCGCCGGGCGCCTGGTTGGTGCTTGAGCCGTCAAAGCCCCACACCGGCGGCTCTTCGCCGACAGGTATCACCTTACCCTTAGAGCGGAGTTTGGCGGTAGGCTCGGTGCCGTCCACCCAGATGTATTCCGCCTTGTAAACATTCATTCTTTGCCTCCTGCTGGGACTATATGACTAGAGCGCCTTAACAGATTATCGACCCGATATGTCGGGCGAATTGGCGTGTGATACGCTGCCGCAAATCGGTTTAGACAGCAAACCAGCGAGACTTTCATGTGATAAAGCCTCGCTGATAATTTTACAAGATTTATGGTTGGTTTCCAATTAAACAGCCGGGATTACTTGCCGCGGTTCCTGCGAACCGCGCTGGGAACAACCACCCACAAAGCGAACAACGCGGCGAACGCCACACCTGCTAGCATCAATTCCATAATAACTGCCTCCCATATAGATAGAAGAATGCGACAGTTGTCTCTAAGTCACAAATCATTTTGCGGCAGGCAAGTATCAAGCGTGATACGCAATTGTTACATCGATGTTACAT
>VXRI01000036.1 GCA_009838595.1 Chloroflexota bacterium
CAGCTACTGGCTGGAGCAGACTGCGGACAAGGCGGACGCCATCCGCGATCTGGTGTTGTCGCGGCTGATAGAACAGGGCATTTTGGAAGCGGAAGATGACCGCTTCCTGTGGGTGTTTCGTTCGCGGCGCTACCCGTCCATCGACGGCACCGCCGAGCGCGAGGTGAAACTGCGCATCATGGGCGTCCTGTTCAGCGACGAGATACCGTCGCCGCGCGATGTGGTCATCATCTGCCTCGCCGACGCCTGCGGCATCTTCAAGAGCCTGCTGTCCAACCGCGAACTGGACAACGTAGCCCCTCGCATCGAACAAGTACGCCGTCTAGACCTAATCGGCCAAGCGCTGTCAAGAGGCATCCACGACATCGAAATGTCCATCGCCGCATCGGTGCAGCCGCACGCGTACTAGACTGCCCACTAAGTCATACGCCTGATATTGGTTGACGATTGTAAGAGTCCCTTCTGCTTTTTGGGCAGAAGGGACTCTTCTCATATTACCATCGCCGCTCTTTTCCCCTCGAAGCGAGAATGGCAGGTTGTTATACCAAATCTGGTATCGAATTAGTCAACACTTACAAGACTTACAAGAATGACAGGCGCAAAGGTCAGATTAGGGAGAGTTATAGATGAGTAAATCTACACCGCCGGTTTAGTATATCCGCGCCAACGCATCATTTCCCCCATCCTTGACACCCTACGCGCCATTGCGTCATATTTGTGCTGCCTGTATTAATCATGGGGCTAGTATGGGGCTGGCATGAGGCTGAACTTTACCTATATCCTGCTGGGAGTACTGGTCGCGCTTGCGATTGTGGTCGGGGTGGCAATGACTGTTCTGTCCGGCGCGTCCGCGGGCGATGTGCAGGTAGTTGAGATTGCGCCGACGCCAACGCCCGTGCCGACGAGCACCCCGGTACCGCCCGAGCCGGATGTGGGTGTGTACATCAGCGGCGCCGTAGTCAATCCCGGCGTGTACATCATGTACGAAGGCAGCCGTTTGGCTAGTGTGCTGCTGCTGGCAGGCGGCGCGACCGAGAACGCCGATCTGTCAGCTATCAATCTAGCGGTTGTAGTCCAAGACGAAGACCACTGGCATATACCAAGAGTAGGCGAGGAAGTGCCCGCTGGCGCTCGAACATTAAATGGCGACAGGGCGAACAGTCGCAGCGCAAATGGCAATTCTGCCGCATCGTCCGCGCAAGCAGAGCAGGGCAGCGACGGCAAGGTCAACCTGAATAGCGCGGGTGTTACGCTGCTAAAAACATTGCCCAACATTGGCGAAGTTCGAGCGCAGGCAATCGTCAGCCACCGCGAAGCAAACGGCGATTTTGCCAGCATTGACGCGCTGTTGGAAGTGGACGGAATAGGCATAGGCATCATCGACAACATACGCGACTTGGTGTCGGTGGAGTGATTTCGCCACATCCCATTTCCCCTTCCGCAATCTAACAGGATGGGCGGGACAGATGGGATAGGCTCTTAAAGGAGCCTGACAAAGTGCAGGAAATAGAAAGGATTTAGATGCTACCGCCGTTTATAAGCCAGACGAATTGGGGCGGTCCGACGAGCGCTGTGATTGTCTTTGTTGCGTTCTTGATAGCGGCCGGAATCGTGAATGTGATTCTACGCGTTATCATAAATCGATGGGCGCGCCGAACTCGCGGCACGCTCGACGAAGATCTGCTTGGCGTGGTGCGAGGTCCCTTGGTGCTGTTCATCGCGCTGTCCGGGCTGTTCATCGCACTGCTGATACTCACCAATCTCGATAGCCCGCAATACGCGCTGATAGCGGGTTACGGCGATTACATCAGCCGCGCGTGGCTGGTCGTCGTCATAGCGGAAGTGGCGTACTTGCTGTATCGCCTGCTGGATGCCGCGCTCGTCTGGTACATCCGCAGCGTCGCGGTCAACACAGACTCGGAATTAGACGACAGGCTACTGCCGCCTGTCAAGCGTCTGTTGCCTTTGGTAGTACACTCGCTGGCATTCCTGATGGCGCTGTCGGTGTTGAACATCCCGATAAGCCCAATACTCGCGGGCTTGGGCATCGGTGGCTTGGCGGTCGCGCTGGCGGTGCAGCCCACGCTCGCCAATTTCTTCGCCGGCACGTATGTCGTAACCGAGGGCGAGCTGAATATCGGCGACTACATTGAGTTGCAAGGCGGACCGGCAGGCTATGTTGTGGAAATAGGCTGGCGCAGCACGAAGATACGATCGATGTTCAACAATCTGGTAATAATCCCGAATTCGCAGATGGCGAACAGCATCGTAACGAACTTTTACAGCCCGTCGCCTGCGCTGGATGTGCTGGTGTACTGCGGAGTGAGCTATGACAGTGATCTGGCGCTGGTAGAGCGAGTAACTCGCGAGGCGGCGCAAGAGCTGGTGGACGAGTCGGAGCACGCGGTCAAGGGCGAGCCGTGGTTCGGCTTCGAGGAGTTCGGCGATTCCAACATCAGCTTCTGGGTATTCATCCGCGCAACCGACAGAATAGGCAGCTTCTTCCTAACAAGCGATCTAGTAAAGATAATCCACTCGCGTCTAACCGCAGAAGGCATCGAAATAAACTACCCCGTGCGCAAGCTAGTATTCCCCTCTGCCGAACCCAACATTCCCGCCGTGTCATCAAACCCGCCCGCACCGCCGCCGCGCTAGGGATGTGCGATGGCAAAAAGTTCTTCCCCTTTGATGGGGTAAGGTGTGGATTGGAGTATTAGGTTCCGTGGACATTTAACAATTACATCCCGTCATTCCTGCGGAAGCAGGAATGACGGCGCCTCCAAGCGGCGTTAATATGACAAAACTGCTACATTTGAGATTCTGGATTCCCGTTTTCACGGAAATGTCGCAGATGTCAACAGAGCCTATACCGTTTCGTTTAACTTGATGGTGTCTGAAAATGTTAAGAGCGCTAAAACCATAGTATGAATAAGCGCAGATCATATCTAACAAGACAATTTCACTAACTCAATTGATACCTGTCATTTCGAGCGAAGCGGAAAATCTAAAGTCGGAAACGGGTTTGCGTGCAACGATTTCAGATTCCTCACTGCGTTCGAAATGACAAGAACGGCGAGGAATGACAACATTAGGGATTTGTGAAATCGTCTCTTGCAAAAGAGATTACGCACCTACGACTGATATTACCCCTACCCAAGCGAGCAGTACTACATTCGCCATCTATGGTTCAATTGTTGGCAACGGACGGCAGAGCGTCAACCGCTTGGTAAACGCGGATAACGCTTTCATCTGGGGGATGTGTGTGCGATACTTTCGCCTTTCCCATCTTAATCATTTGAAACGCTATTCTCCCTCATACGACAGCACGCGCAGCCCTTCGCCGTCGGGGATTAGCAAGACACGGCTGCCCGGCGCGGCGGCGATTGCTTGGGCTAGGCGTGCGTGGTCGGCGGCGGTTAGCGTGGGCGTTGCGATGTCGGTGTCTGCCCACAGCAGCATTTTCACCTCGTATCCGAGCGCATCTTGCAGCGGGGCGACGATTGGGCTTCCCGCCGGCGCGAGCAGCGTTACCTGCTTGTGTGAATGCCGTATTTCGGGCGTGTCAAGTAGAGCAGGCACGCCCGATGTTTCAAGTGCATCGGGTACATCAAGTTCAGTTTGCGGCGCGACTTCCGTTGTATCATCGCTTGTGGCATCGCGCTCGGCATCCTCGCCGTTTTGCTGGCGGTCTTGGCGGTAGATTGACCAGTAGTAGGGCAAGAACACGGCTGCGGCTGCGATTACGGCGATTGGCGCTGTCATGTCTGCCAGCGTGTCTAGCGAGAGCGCGAATTCCAGCAGGTCGCGCAGGACGAAAAAAAGCAACACGCTGACGCTGCCCAACAACGCCAACACGCCAATTCCCAGCGCGGCGAAGATGAAGATGCGGCGCGATGTCGCCTGTCGTTCGTCCGTGCCTAATTCAACCGCTCGTGTCTGTATGTTCCGCCAGTAGTATCCCCAGACAGGCGTTCCCAGAATCGCCAGCGTGATGATGTTTATGAGCGGACGCTTCCACTGGTCGCCGCCGACCACTACATCGCCGAACTGCGCCAGAATGAGCTTGAGCGCGGCGCTGACCAGCATGAAGATTGCGACCGCGAGCGCGCCAGTGCCTATCACCGTCAGGATGTAGGTGTACGCGCGCCGCGCCGAAAGCGTCGTGCCGCCGGACTCATCCGCTTCGTAGCGCACCCTGTGCCAGTGATACGCCCACAGCACAGCGCCAACCGCCAGCGTCGCGACAGACCCGGGCAGAAACTCGAAGTGCTGTGCGACGGTCGCCGCGCTGTATGTGCCGAAAAGCCAGGTCAGGAATTCGTGGATGATGATGCCCAGCGCAGCCAATGTCGTCATCACGCCGCCGAGGATTGCGAAAATGTACAGATAGACCTGCCGTAGCACGCTGTCATAGTCGCGGCGCGCTATGTACAGCCAGTGCAGCGACCATATTCCCACTCCCACGATTGCGACCGCCAGCATCTCGCGCATAGCATGCCGCCACAGTCCCGAATCGCCTGAGATAACAGGCGTGGAAACAAGCGCGTTGTAGCCCTCCAGCAGTATGAAGTAGAATACGCGCCCGACGCCTATCGAGAGCATCACCAGTCCGGCAAGGGACGCGATGTAGATATACAGGCGGCGTATGGCGCGGATGTCTTGTGTGGGCTGCCCCTCGTGCTCCGCAATTAGCCAGTGCCACACCCACACTGCGCCCCAAATTATGGTCGCCGCCAGGCTATATCCGCTGAAATCTTCCGTGCGAAATATCCAGTTCAGCACGTTGAAGGCGGCATAGATGAGAATGCTGCCCGCCACCGCAAGCGTGATGTATATGTAGAGTTTCCGCAGTATGGAGCGCGTCTCTACGAATTGTTCGACAACGACGCGCTGAATGTAGCGCCAATGGAAGTACCAGAGGGGCGCGCCCACTATCAGCAGCGACACGCCGGCGGCTAAATCGGTGTTGGAGCCTGAAAGTACAGCGCCACCCGCAATACCCTCCAACACGAACTCGATGAGCAGCACAATGCCGCTCGCTGTCATCATCAGCGATACGAAGGCAACGACGTAGAAGTACAGGCGGCGCACCGTGCCGATGCCGGGGTCAGTGTCGTCATGCGCGTCCTCGGAGGCGCGCCGCCTCCAAGCGATGATGCCATACACTATCAAGCCGATGATCGCGACCGGCACAAGCGTTCCGAGTATGGAGAGTACGAAGAATATAGCATCCAAAATGCTTCCCTTTCGCAGCGGTATAGTTCAAGACAGGGTGAAAAGGACAGCCGGAATGAGGTTATTCCTCTTCTTCGGTTTCAGGGCAGTAGTCGTAGGGCCAGGGATATTGGGTGAACTTCCATTCGCCGTCTTCTTGCCGCAAGGTATATCGCCTGTTGTATGACGATTCGCCGCTGTCGAACGGTCCACCGCCGCGGAACTGTGTAATCTGCACATTTACGAATGTGGTGTCATCGATGAGTTCGCTGTCGCGCAGCGTGGCGCGTATATCCCAGTCTTCGCGGGCACGATAGCGCGACTCGCCCGCGTAATCCGTGAGCTCGCATTTGTCGTGAAGTTCTTCGGACAACATGGCATACGCCGCCTCGATGTCGTCATCTTCTGCCGATCGCAGCAGGTCTTGAACCGCCCGCTCCGGTGTGCCGGGCGCAAACACGGTCTCTCTCGAAGTAAGCGCAAGCACAATGCTCACAATCAGCAGCGCGGCGAGGAATCCCCCCGCGCCGATGAGCCACCACTTGGTCAAGATACACCTCCGGTGCGGTTAGTCGGTATTTCTGTATATCAGTATTTCGGTATTACCCGTTCGTGGTAAGCCTGTCGAACCACTTTATCCTGTCCATTGATAGTTATCTCGGACAGACTGACAGACTGATAGACTGATGAATTAACCGACCCGTCTTCTCTGGCTACGGAGGTAGTCCACCATCACATAGCGTCCGAGCTGGCTGGGGTCTGTGTAGAAGGCGCGGCCCTTGTTGATGCGCGTCATCTTGTCGATGAAGTCCATCAGATAGTAGTTATGCTCTAGCATGAAGGTGTTGATAGTGATGTTCTCCTGTGTGCAGCGCTTGACCTCTTTTAGAGTCTCTTCGATGGTGCGCCAGCTCGGTGGGTAACTGAAATACGCGCGCCCGTGTTCCAAGTGCGCCGTCGGCTCGCCGTCCGTAATCATCAGTATCTGCTTGGTGGCGACCTTCTGGCGTGAGAGCGCCTGCCGCGCAAGCATCAGCGCGTGCTGCATATTCGTGCCGGAAACCCACGCGTTCCATGTTAGGTCTGCTAAGTCGTCCGTGGCGATGTCCATGCCGTAGTCGGAGAAGCCGATAATGTATAGGTAGTCGCGCGGATACTGGCTGTGGATGAGCCAGTACAGCGCGAGCGCGACCTTCTTCGCCGCCGCGAAACTGCCGAACATGCCCATCGAGCGGCTCTGGTCTATCAGCAGCGCGGTCGCAGTCTGCGTCATATGCTCGGTATGATGAATCTCGAAGTCTTCCGGGCTGATGCGCAGCGGCGTACCGGGCCCATTCCGCAGCGTAGAGTTAAACAGCGTGCGGTGCAGGTCTATGTCGAAAGGGTCGCCGAACTCGTATGGCTTCGTCTCGCCGGTGCGCTCGCCGCCGTCGCCGCGTGAGTAGATTTCATGACGCCCCATGCGGTCCTTCTTCAGCTCGGAGAAGACTTCGCGGAGCGCCTGCTGCGCTAGCTTGCGGATACCGCGCGGCGTGAGCTCCAACCTGTCGCCTTCGCGCTTCAGATAGCCCGCCTCTTCGAGTTGCTGGATGAGGCGCTGCAACTGCTCCAACTGGCGGCGCGCGTCCTCGCCAATGATTTGCTCGACATTGTCCAAGTCGATGTCTTCGACATTGCCGTTGCGCATGACCTGCTGCACTTGCTGTTCGAGCTGGTCCATATCGCGCAGTTCGCCCATCAGCTCCATCGCGGCGTCCAGCGTCATGCTTTCGTCGCCCATGAACGGGTATTCGCTCGCCATATCGTCGAACGGGAACATGTCGTACATCATCCCTGCGAGTTCGGCGATTTCGTCCATGAACTCTGGGTCAATCGCCGCGCCCAGCATGGATTCCAGCTCGTTCCGCATCTGCGGCGACATGCTGTCCATGAGCGACTGCATCGCCGCCATTTGCTGCTGGAGCTGCTCGATAAGTTCGTCCAGGCTTGCCGGGCGGTTCGGGTCGAAGTACTCGCCGTACTGCTCCATAAAGCCCTCGAAGTCTGGGTCTTCGCCCATAGCGCGGTCGCGCAGCATCTGGTTGAGCGCCTGAATCATGTTCTTCAAGCCTTCCATGTCTTCAGGCGACATGTCTTGCAGTTGCTGCTTCATATCTTGGAAGAAGTTCTGCATCATCTGCTGCTTGAGCGAGTCCAGCAGTTCGTTGAACTTCTCGCGCGCTTCTTGGTCCATAAAGTCGTAGTCTTGCAGCTGCTGAATCTTGCCGCCGGGGCTGTCCGGCAGCGAATCGAGCGAGTCGGAGTTGCGCTGAGCTCGGTCTTGCAGCATTTGCATGGGCGCGTGCAGGTGTTCGGCGGCATCGCCCGCTTCCTGCAATTGGCGTTCCGCGTCTTGCAGACGGCGCTCGATGCCCTGCCGCTCGGTATCGATGACATCCTGCAATTTCTCCTTGATGTCGTCCATCACCGAGTCGAGGTTATAGCGTTCGAGCTGCTGCTGGCGTTGTTGTCGCAGCCGTTCGAGCAGGTCGCGCAGTCCGGGTGCGTGCTGCCCTTGCTCATCGTCAACGCCGCGCTGCAGCAAACTGCGAAGCGCGCGATTAGGATCGCCGTGCTCCAAAATGTCGTCGGCGATGGAGTTCATAAGGTCGTCCGCGTCCATGCTGAAGACCTGCTGGCTGCCGTCCCAACGGTAATATCTGTAAGTGGTCATAGCGCATCCTTCCGCTATCCATATTATTGGAACTAACCTAACACAAATCGCAAAGCCGCGTTGAAAAAACTAACATAGATATACAGGATAAAGACGCGATCAACCTATCTTGCCTATCCTGCCTTGTCCATCGATGTTAGATTCACATCCAGCGCCTGCTCGCACCAGGCGGCTGTGGCTAACAGGCGCGCTTCGGCGAAGTGGGTGGCGACGAGCTGCACGCCCATCGGCATGCCGCCTTCGCTCAATCCGGACGGCAGCGTTATCTCCGGGAAGCCGCCGAGCGTCCATGTGGCTTGGAACTTTGGGTCGCCGGTGGTCTCGCGGCTTGGCGGCGCCGGCGTGGGCGTGGTAGGCATCAGCAGCGCGTCATAGCCCCGCATGCCCGCGTGCACGGCGCGCGCGAACTCGCGCCGGAAATGCTTCGCCTTCAGGTATTCCAAGCCGGATGTGGCAAGACCACGCTTTACCAACTCGCGCACATTCGTCGAGTAGTCGTCTGCGCGTGTGGCGAAGTTGTTTTCGTGTACCTGTGCGCCTTCGACATCCATCAGAGTGCGCTGTGCAGCAAGCGCGGCGTCGAAGTCCGTGTTCAGCGTAACCTCTTCGATATTCGCGCCGGCGTCGCGCAGCTTGTCTGCGGCGTCGAGCGTGTTCGCGCGCGTCTCGTCATCGCACTGCTCCATAAAGAACTGCGGGACAATGCCCAAGCGCGGCGGCTTGATGTGCGACTGCGCCGCTTGCAGATAGTCTTGCGTAGGACGCTCGGACGAATCCGGGTCGGCGATGTCGTGCCCGGCGAGCGCGTTCAGCATCAGCGCCGCGTCCGCCACGCTGCGGGTGATGGGCCCCATCGTGTCCAAAGACTCCGCGACCGGATACACGCCATACCTACTGACGCGTCCGAATGTCGGCTTCAGCCCTACGACACCGTTGTACGATGCAGGGCGCACGATTGAGCCGCCCGTCTGCGAGCCGAGCGATGCGGGGAACATGCCGACAGCGGCGCCCACGGCAGAGCCGCTGCTGGAGCCACCGGGCGTGTGCGCCGTGTTCCACGGGCTGACGGTGGGCGATGGGTCGCCGCACGCGAACTCGGTCGTAACCGTTTTACCCATGATAATCGCGCCTGCTTGCCGTAGCAGCGCGACCGTGGTGGCGTCGTAATTCGGCACGAAATCCGCGAATATCTTCGAACCGCTGGTCGTCAGCACGCCGCGCGTGAAATAGATGTCCTTGATACCCACCGGGACACCATGCAGCGCGCCGCGAACGCCTTCCGCCGCGAGTTCTGCGTCTCGCTGCCGTGCCGATGCAAGGGCTGCTTCGCCGTCCAGCGTAACCCAGACCTTCAGAGTATCATCGAGCGCATCGCACCGCGCAAGCAGCGCCTCCATCAGCTCCACCGCAGACAGCTCGCCGCTGCGTACCAGCCGTGCCGCATCCACTGCCCCTAGTTCGTATAGTTGAGTCATGGCAAAATCCTTTCGTCACGCGGCTCGAGCACGGTTGCATTCAAGACCTTTATCTGTATGTTTGTATGTTATACTTGCGCCGAATGATACTACCCTACCCAATGCCACCCCATGGAGTATCTTATGCCCCGCCTGACCAATGAGCAAATGAACGACTTCCTTACCGGCGGCGCGCACCTGATGAAGTTGGCGACGCTGACAACCGAGGGTTGGCCCTATGTTACACCCGTCTGGTACGACTACGACGGCGAGGTGTTCCATGTGGCGGGCAGACGCACCGCGAACTGGGTGGCGCACATCCGCGACGACGAGCGCGTATCCTTCTGCATAGATACCTGCGATGCTCCGTACATCCGCGTAGTCGTGGAGGGCACGGCGGAGATTGTAGATCCCGCGTGGATGGGCGATTGGAAGCACTGGGCGGTGCGCTATCGCGGCGAAGAAGAGGGCACGCAATACTACGAAGAGACCAAGCACATGCCCCGTGCCTACATCCGAATCACGCCGCGCAAGATAACCACTTGGGCAGGACCGGGCTGGCATCCCCGATATCAGGAATAACCTCAACAAGCATCAATTTGTAATACACTTCCCTTATAAGATTTGGCATAATATATGCCCTGAATATCATAAGCGTATTCCGCCAGTGGGATGAAGGGAGGCAAGCAATGAATGCTCTGATACGGGTTGTGGGTGTTCTGTTGCTGCTTACCGCCGCGTTTGTGGCAATATACTTTGTGGTTGACCAGCTCGATATACTGCCATCGTTGTGGAACGCGCTGAACTATCCGATGGCGCTGGCGATACTGCTAGGCATAGCATTCACGCAAATTCGCAAGCGCAAACTTGAATCTGATGGATTGGACCGCATTCTTACCCGCCAGTATATCGAGACCAATATCCTAGCTTACGGTTTCATCATCATCGCGCTGCTGTTCTTCTGGAACTGGTTCCACGAACTGACGGAAAGCGATGCGGAGGGCAGTACCCTGCGCTCCCTGACTTGGGTTGCCGTCGATGTCGCATTCCCTTTGCTCGCAGCTTCACTAGGCTCAAGACTGTTACGCGGGGACAGCGACAAATAGGCACACGCTTTTGGTTGGGGAAAGGAGATTCAAGATATGGGCATCATCAAGCGGATTGTAGGCATAATCCTAGTCATCGTAGGGGTAGCGGTCGCAGCCCACACCATAGCCGAACCGCTATATTTCGACAGCAGCCTGTCCGACAGCGGATACAACGAATCTATCTGGTCGATACTAAACCCGCTGATGGCGCTTGCATTGATACTCGGCGCTATCTTCGCCTACATCCGCAAGCGCGATGTAGGGAGCGATGACAGTGAAGCGGTTACGCGCGAGTTCTTGACGGCGAATGTGATTTTCTACGGCATCCTGTTCGTGGGCATCTTATTCTTCTGGAACTGGTTCAATCTTCTCAGTCCCGCGTACAATGCCATAGGTCCTGATGCGGTATCGTTGACATGGATTATCATCGACGCAGGGCTACCCCTTCTGACCGGCGCGCTAGGGATACACCTGCTGCTTGACGGTGTGGACTAGTAATCCACACTGCGCCGCCTGAAAACTGGCGAACCGGCGCCTGACCGCTAGGTTCTGTTGACATTTCACAGTTACATCCCGTCATCCCTGCGGAAGCAGGAACCAGCGCCTCCAAGCGGCGTTGTTAATGAGACAAAATGGCTACATTTGAGATTCTGGATTCCCGTTTTCACGGAAATGTCGCAAATGTTAGAGCCTAAAAAGTCAGCGACACCTTTAGCGCGCCATCCTCACGCGATTCGGCGAGATCGAACGCCTCTTGTACGCGCTCGACCGGGAACTGGTGCGTTACGAACGGCGCCATGTCGATTTCGCCATTCGTGATGTAATCCGCAGCGAGGCGGAACGCCGGCAAGCCAGGCTCGTCCTGTGCGCCGAATGTTGTGTACATATCAAGGCGCTTGCGAAAAAATGTGTCCCAGTCAAACGGGATGCGCTCCATCGTAGGCGGCAACCCGAACACGGCGACCGTGCCTAGTGGCTTGACTATTTGCAGCGTCTGGTTCAGCGTCTCGACGCTGCCGCACGCCTCTATGACCACATCCGCACCTTTGCCGTCCGTCAGGTCTAGCACGGCGTCTGTCGCGCGGTTTCCCGTAACGTCTATCGCATGGTCAACGCCCATGCGTATGCCGTGTTCGCGCCGCGCTTCCACCGGCTCGACAGCGATAATCTTATGCGCGCCCAGCCGCCGCAGCATAAAGTCGTGGAACAGCCCTACTGAGCCTTGTCCTAGCACGGCGACCGTCTTGCCCAGCAGCGGCGGCAGCTTGCGCGCGCCGAACACCACCGTACCGAGTTGCTGCGCCATCAGCAGGTGCGCGGGCGGCACATCGGTCGGCAGTTTCAGCAAAAACTGCTCTTCGACCATTTGAAAGCCGGCGAACACCTTCGACTTCCAGATGTTCGGCGCGGTCAGCACGATGTCGCCCTCGTTCAGCGAGGTATCGCCCGGATCTACAACCTCGCCCACGCCTTCGTGCCCAGGGTAGCCCGGCGGCAGCGGGAACTCGTAGGCATTCCAGCCCATATAGACGATGTGCAAGTCGCTGCCGCATATAGACCCCAGCATAGTCCGCACGAGCGCGTGCCCCGGCTCAAGCTCGGGAATTGGCACATCCTCGCAGCGCAGTTCCCGCAATCCTGTCGCAACCGCCGCCGGCATCATAGCCATGTCTCAATTCCTTTCCGCATCGTCATAGCGTTAATTCGTGTGTCTGCTACAATTAAAGTGATAGCGCTATATGTTACTGCCAGAGATTTTGTACCGACGGAGTGGCGGTGTCAAGGAAACGGGCTGATAATCATCCTACGGATATGCGACAGCCTTGAAGACAACCGAAACTTAGTGAATTCAAGGAGACATTGACATGACCGAGATGATTTTTGAAGTCACCGAAGACGAAATAGATGGAGGATACTCGGCAAGCGCGCTGGGCTACGGCATGCATACTGAAGGGCACTATGGAAGAGGTGCGCGCGAACATCAAAGAAGCGGTGGACTGCTACTTTGACGAAATCATGCACCGCCCGAAACTAATCCACCCGCACTTCGGGCACGACGAAATTTGGAAGTATGAGACTTCTTCTGACCATTCCGGTAGCCACGCTTGTTGCCCTTTTGCTCCATGCGGACACAAGCCGTATCTACGCCTGCTCGTGCGCGCCGCCTAGACCGCCGCTTGAGGCTCTTGTACGCGCGGACAAGGTGTTTAGTGGCGAGGTCGTATCAATGCGACTGGCATTCCCGTCATCACATCAAGGCGGCAGTTGGTCATCGACCGATCCTATATTGGTGGAATTTCTGGTGAGTGAAGTATGGAAGGGACAGCCTTATGAGACGATGTTCGTCACGACTCGGCGGAGCGGCGCAAGTTGTGGCTTTGATTTTGTTCTGGGGCAACGGTATCTGGTGTACGCCGACGAGGAGAACATGGCATGGCTGTGCAATCGGACAAAGTCTCTGCGGTACGCCGATGAGGATTTCGATGCGCTAGGCAAGGGGACGGAGCCTACGCCCGGCACAAGCGAACTTCGTCCTGAGTTCAGAGAAAACTGGCTGTGGCGCAATTTAACGGCGAAACCAACGTGCTTATTCGCGCAATTATTTGGACTTGGTTTGCTTGGAGTTCTTGCGTGGATAGTATTGAGAAGGCGTTCAGGATGGTAGAGCGATGACACGCCCTCCAACCATAATCGCAATCGCCGCTATTTTCGGTCTCATCTCCGTCATCGCTGGAGCCGCAGGCACACATGCGCTGCGCGATACGCTGGACGCCGGCGCGCTCAATACATTCGAGACTGCGGCGCGCTTTCAGATGTACCACGCCCTCGCTCTTCTCGCCGTAGGACTGCTGTCGATGCGCTGGCAGGCACGCGTCCTCACCGCATCCGCCGCCCTCTTCACGCTAGGCACGATACTATTCAGCGGCAGCCTGTACATACTTGCGCTCACCGGCATTGGCATCTTCGGCGCAGTCGCTCCAGTAGGCGGTCTGTGCCTTATGGTGGGCTGGGCGTCCCTCATTCTAGCCGCATTCGTTAGTCGAGGTTAGCTTCCAGAGACGATTTTGAATCCCTGATGTTGTCATTCCCCGCTGCTTTTGTCATTCCGAACGCAGTGGGGAATCTGAAATCGTTGCATGCGAACCTGTTCCCGACTTTAGATTTCTCGCTTTGCTCGAAATGACAAAGGAAGGCGAAGTGACAGGGATATATCGCATTTGTGAAGCATGTGCCCGACTACGATCGGGTGTTGCCTTTTTCCAACAACCGTTTGGAATATGCCCGCTAATCCTGATACACTCGCAGGGTTATTTACACTTGTCGGGGTAATCTTGTGCGTTATCTACTGAAAGACTGACGAACCTACAGACTAAAATACTAAAAAATACTAATATGGAGGACAACTTATGCCCAACAGCGAAGACATGAAGCAGCGAATACGCGACGGCGAGATTCTCATCGGCGTCTCGGTGCCTCTCAATGCGACCAAGAATCTGATGGAGGACATCCTCAGCAAGGACGACTATGCCTTCATCCACACTGACAGCCAGCACGGTCCGTTCAACGAGGAGACGCTCGTCCAGTTCTGCGGATACGCCGCCGAACTCGATATCCCAGCGCAGTTTCGCATCAAGCACACGCGACACGCCTATCTCATCGGCAATCTGCTAGACTTGGGACCGGCAGGCATCGAAGTGCCGCAGGTTGAGGAACTGTCCGTCGCGCAGGAAGCGGTGGACTACTTCTACTATCCGCAGTTCGGCAAGCGAAGCTGGGGCGGGGCGGCGCGCTGGAAGGTGCAAGGGCGTGAGGACAGGCTGGAGTACGCCGAATGGTGGAACAGCCACGGCTGGCTCTGCCTACAAATGGAGTCCATTCTGGCTACGAGCAACGCCCGCCTGCTCGCAATGGAAGGCGTGGACTGCCTCACATGGGGGCCCAACGACCTGCTCGGCGACATCGAGAAGCATCCCAAGCATCCGTTTCAGTCGGTCGATGAATGTGTTCAGCATGTGCTGAAGCAGCTCGAGGGTAGCACTACGCGTGTGTCGTTCCGCAGCTACGACCCCGCGCTGCGCAGCAAGTACATCGACATGGGCGTAACCATCCTGATGGAAAATCCCAAGCCGTAACAAGAACTAACATCGATGGACAGGATGAGTAGGATTTTCCTGCATCATCCTGTCCATCCTGTATATCGATGTAAAATTATTGGAGGGACTGATGGCAGACAGAATCCGCATTGGCAACGCAGAGATAGTCTTCGCGCTGGATATGATTCCCCCTGCTCGTCCGCCGGATGCCTTCTTCGAGGGCGTCACCGCCGCCGACTGGGAGCCGTATCAGGACATACTTGAAGACGGGCAGATTCAGCTCTACTACGGGCATTTCTTCGTGCGCTCTATGGGCAAGACCGTGATGGTTGACACCGGCATGGGACCAGGTCCCCATCCTGACAGAGGCAATGTCAGGGGCAATCTGCTGAACGCCATCCGCGCGCAGGGCGCAAGCCCGGAAGACATCGATATCGTGGCGCACACACACCTGCACGCCGACCATGTAGGCTGGAACATCGACCACAGCGGCGATACGCTCAAGCCCTACTTTCCCAACGCGCGCTACCTCGTGCCGCGCCTCGACTGGGAGCATTTCATACAGCCGCAGAACTTGGCGGACGCGCCGCAAGTCCGCGACAATGTACTGCCGCTCGAAGATTTGGGCTTGATGGACCTCATCGACGAAAGCCATCAGATTACCGACGAGATGACCACTTTGGACACGCCGGGGCACACTCCCGGGCATCAGGTCATACTCATCAGCTCGCAGGGAGAGCGGGCGATGATAGTCGGCGACGCGATACATAGCAGAGTGCAGATACAAGAGCCGGACTGGTGCGCCGGAGTGGACACGAGCAAGCCCGACAGCCGCCGCAGTCGTCATAGCCTGTTGCAGCGCGCCGAAGATGAAGGCTGTATCATAGCCGCGGGCCACTTCCACCCAAACGACCACATCGGGAAAGTCATCCGCTCCAAAGGCCGCCGCTACTGGCAATCGCTGTAACCGGCGGGAGGAGACTTGCGCCATGGAAGCCAAGATACGACACTTGGAGATGATTCAGGGCGCAGTGAACCGATCGGCGGACAATTCGCTCAAAGGGTTTGCGATACTGCTGCTGGCAGGCTGGCGCTTCTGCTTAATGACAGGGCAGACGCAAGTGTTATACCTGTACCCTTGGCTGCTATTTTATGTATTTTTGCAGTAATTCTGTTCGTAATAGACGCCTACTT
>VXRI01000335.1 GCA_009838595.1 Chloroflexota bacterium
TAGCGAATCGCGGTTGGCATCCCAGCCTAGGACTGTTGTGGATATGCTCCGCGACCGCGCGCGCAATCGCGAGTCCGTCGTAGGTGCTTGTGCCACGACCGATTTCGTCTAGCACGATCAGCGAACGCGGCGTGGCGTGGTTAAGAATCGCCGCCGTTTCGACCATCTCGACCATGAATGTGGACTGCCCCATCGCGAGGTCGTCTTGCAATCCCACACGAGTGAATATCCGGTCGCATACGCCGATGCGCGCCGATTCCGCAGGCACGAAACTGCCAATCTGCGCCATAAGTGTGATGACGGCAACTTGGCGAATGTAGGTCGATTTGCCCGCCATGTTAGGGCCCGTCAGTATGATGAGCTGCTCGCCGTCGCTTGCCAACGCGGTGTCGTTGGCGACAAAATCGCCGGGCGACAGCATACGCTCAACGACGGGATGCCTCCCTTGCTTGACGACAATCGCGTCTCCGTAGTCGATAACCGGGCGCACATAACCATGCCGCGACGCCACTTCCGCGAGCGATGCAAATGCGTCTATGTTGGCGATGGCGCGCGCAGTGCGCAGTATCGGTTCGGCATAGCCCGCTACCTGCTGGCAGACCTGCCGGAAGAGCGCGGATTCCATCTCTCCGATACGGTCTTGCGCGTTCAAGATGAGCGACTCGTACTCCTTCATTTCGGGCGTGATGAAGCGCTCACCGCCCACGAGCGTCTGCCGCCGCACATAGTCGTCGGGCGCCTGCTCGAGGCTGGCATTGCTAATTTCGATGTAGTAGCCGAACACGCGGTTGTAGCCGACCTTCAGTGACTTGATGCCGGTGCGCTCGCGTTCCTTGTGTTCCAGACGCGCGATGTAGTCCTGCGCGTTGCGGGATGCGCCGCGCACTTCGTCGAGTTCGGGCGAGAAGCCTTGCCGAATCACATTGCCGTCGCCGACGCTTATCGGCGGGTCGTCGCCGATCGCGTGCCTGACTAGCTCAACGACCTCGCCGTTGTCCGCGATACGCTCTGCGAGCCAGTCCACCTTGTCCGCATCGTCGTCTTCGCGCAGTAAGTTTTTGATTTTCGGCGCGGTGTCCAGGCTGTTGGCAAGGCTGACGAGGTCGCGCGGCGTGGCGTTTTGCCCGCGAACCCGGTTCACCAGCCGTTCCATGTCAGACACCAATTCGAGCAGCATCACGATGCGATCTCGCCGCAGTGCGCTGCGATGGAACCATTCCACGGCGTCCTGTCGCCGCAAGCGTCGTTCGACATCTAGCAAGCGCTGCCCAAGCCATCGGCGCAATAGTCGCCCGCCCATCGATGTTTTGGTGGCGTCCAGCACAGACAGCAGCGAGGCGTTTACCGCGCCCCAACGCCCGCCTTCGTACAGTTCTAAGTTATGGCGAGTCTGCGCGTCCAGAATCATGTAATCGGCGGTGGAGTGCGTGTACAGCGTTGTAATCTGCCCGACGGCGCCGCGCTGGGTTTGCTGAAGATAGTCGATGATCGCACCTGCCGCCCTTGCCGCGAGTGGCTTATTCTCGCAGCCGAAGCTCTCCAGAGACGCGACGCCGAAGTGCCGCAGCAGCGTCTCGCGGGCCCAGTCTGCATGGAATGCGTCCTGCAGCAGCGGCGTGAGCATCGCATCGCCGAAGTCAGGCATGTCTTCGCCGTCTTCCGACAGACTGTCTTCCGGCACAAGCAACTCGGACGGGGTAAGCCGCGATAACTCGACCGGAAGCTGCGCCAATTCGAACTGCGCGGTGGCGAATTCACTGGTGGTGATGTCAACCCACGATAGCCCAACGCTATCGCCTTCCACCAGCAGCGCGGTGAGATAATTATTCGCCTTGCGCTCCAGCAGGGCATCCTCGATGATCGTGCCGGGTGTAACTACGCGCACAACCTCGCGGTCAACGATGCCCTTTGAAGTCGCCGGGTCGCTGACCTGCTCGCATATCGCTACCTTATGCCCCTTCTTGATAAGCCGTGCAAGGCTTGCTTCGAGCGAATGGTATGGGATGCCGGCTAGCGGCACACGCTGCCCCTTGCCGAACTCGCGCGAAGTCAGCGCAATCTCCAATTCGCGCGAGAGCAGCCGCGCGTCGTCATCGAATGTTTCGTAGAAGTCGCCCATGCGAAACATCAGGATCGCGTCCTGATGCTCCCGCTTGACGCCCAAATACTGCCGCCGTACAGGTGTGGTCATTTGCCTATGTTATGCGCTTCTTTACCATACACATGCACATTGTAACGACAGAGTTGACTGGGTTAAAGCACATAGCGCGACACTTACTACGCAGAATATGCGTAGTGAACGCAGGTGGGAGAAGAGGCATCGAAGGGATTGTATCTGCGCCGCAGCCGTGGAGTCGCCCACGAACTTTAGGCATTCGACGAGGTTGTCAGCGTAAATCCGAAAGCCGTAGCCATTTAGTTGTTTCACCGCAGCCGGCCAATGACTGCTCCTACTTCTGGGCGGATGACTTTTTGCTCGAAAAAGTTAAAACCAACACCATAGTATGTCTTTAACACTAACACTTACCTTCACTCACGACGAGTTACGCCATCGCCTATAGAAAGTTCCTCCAGTTTGCTAGGATGCAGCGCTCTCATGAACATGTCGAAACCGCTCAGCTCCGGCATATCAAGATCAGTCAGAGAGCGTGTCATCAGTCGCTTGAGATCGGAGCGGTGGTGAAAACGGTATGTGAGGTACGCTCGGCGGCACATCTGCTCGAAGTCGTCCTCCGTGTGGGGAACGATGTCAAATCCGATGTCGATAAGCTTCAGTCCGGTCGGCGTCGCCAGCAAGTTGTCGGGATGAATGTTTCGGCAGGAGATCCCTGCTTCCCTGCATTCTCGTAGAAGAGTCAACATATCATCGAGACGCCCTCCCTCGTATGTCTGTCCCGGCTCGAATGGGTATGTGATTACGAGAATATCTTCGTCCGAGCGCACTTCTCTGATGTCAGGCAGGCTGTTGTAATCCGACAGGCTGCCGATTAGCGAGCGCAGAAATTTTAGGCTGCCTTCATTTGCTCTGTGCCGCCAGAAGTGGAAATACTTATAGACCATCCAACCATCGGTCAGAACCACGCCCTCCGATCCTATTCCGAGACACATAAGGTCGTATGCATCGAACTTGACACTCACATACGACTCGGCAGACGACTGAAGTTCTTCGTTTGGCGCAGGGTTGCATCCGAACACATTCATGCTCCTGCCGATGAACGCCACTCGCTGCTCGGCGGTCATACGCGCGCGGTACTTTCGATAGAAAGCTTGTAGCCCGGCACATTTGACTTCACTTCCTGGCGTGGACAGGCGTGGACGGTCGTTCTCCGCGTAGTGCTGCACTAGGCAGTCCTCTATCCTACCGTACTTGACCGTGCCTAAGTCTGCGAGCCTAATGCAAATGTCCCTATCCGTGGTGCTGCGAAGCGCTTCGTCGAACCCGTCTGCCTCAAGCATTCTGGATAGCCTGACGAATAGGTTCGAGCCCTGTATGTATGTGCTACGCACAAGCAGGTCATCCACTTCAAGACTTTCCGGGCTTTTGAGTTGGATGGCGTCATGCTCAGCAGAGCGGTTGTACACGATGCCTGCCGCCACCATGTCCAAATGCTGATCCAACACGGCATATTCGCACTGTTCCAGATAGTTTGAATCCCACATGTCGTCATCGTCGAGAATTGCGACGAAAGACGATGGGGCAATTCCCCGAAGTTCGTGCAACGCGGCGTTCCACGCGCCGCTCGCGCCCTGAGTGCGCCGGTTCTCGATGTAAATGACATGGACGCCCGCGCGAGGAAAACCTTCTACGACCGCTTTGTTCGCAGGGCGCAGGTCTGCGGATGAGTCGTCGACCACTATCAGAATATCGGGCGGGCGCGTCTGTCCAGCGATGGACGCTAGGGCGCGACTGGCAAGAAGTTCAGGTCTATTATGCGTGGCAACTATTGCGGCAATGGAGAGCATGGGAATTTCGTCATCTTCCTCGTTCAGGGGACACAGATATTGCGCTACCGCGACGTTCTTTCGCGGGGAGGACGAATTGGGGGACCCAAGAGCGTTTGCGCTATCTCTTTCCTGACACAAGTAAAGCGGATTGGCGCAGGATGCGCGGAGTGCCTCTAAGTAACTTCAAGCGTAACATTCCGCAGAGGTTCGGCATACTGTGTGCGGTCAAGCTCGATGGCTTCCTTCTGGTATATCTGCACACGGTAGGATTCATAGTCCGGGATGAACAGGCGAAATTCGCTGTCTATCCTCACCGAGCGCGGACGGCGCAGGCGCTTTTCTTGCTCTAGGTCGCCCATTTCGCGCAGGCGATTAGGTACGGCGTTGGTGAGCATGTAAGTGCGCGCGATTCTCGACAGAGTGGCGTCGCCGCTGAAACTCCAGATGTATTGCCCCTCCGCGTTGAACATCAGCACGCGGTCGTTGCCCCAGTCCGCCACATAGATGTCGCCGTGCGCGTCAACCGCGATGCCGGTCGGACGGTTGAACTGTCCAGGTCCGCTGCCCGCCTCGCCAACGACATTCTTCACTTCGCCGTCTGCGGAGAATATCTGGAAGCGGTTGTTGCCCCAGTCCGCGACATACACATCGCCCAGTTCGTCCACATGCACGCCGCACGGCAGCTCGAACTGCCCGGCGCCTGCACCGTATTCGCCGAAGCCGCCTAGATATTCGCCGTCCGGCGTGTAGCGCTGGATGCGGTGATTCTTTGAATCAACGACGACCATATTGCCGTCAAGATCGAAGGCGATGCCGTTGGGCGCGTCGAACTCGCCTTCGCCATCGCCGTAGGCGCCCCAGCGCGAGACGAACTCGCCATCCGGGTTGAAGCGAGAAATCTTGTGCGTAGCCTCGTCACTGATGAATATGTCGCCTGCGTCATCGACAATTATTTGCACGGGCCAGACGAACTGCCCTTCATTTGTGCCATATCCGCCAAAGCCCTTGAGGTCGGCGGACAGCGCCTCGGAGTCGTCAACCGACCATATCCGCACGCTCGATCCGCCTTCGGAGCGCATAAGGATTAGCGCATCTCCGTTCTTGGCGAACGCGATGTCCGCGGGAAAGTTCGTTACGCGGCGCATTCCAAGCGTCCGTAGATATGGGTATCCCGCTCTCAGCAATCCGTGTGGTCTGCTCATTTGTCATCTCCTCGTGCAGGTGGATGGCTTGTGCCAGTCGAGTGGTTTTATGTGCTTTTGCCTATACCGTTTACGATGATGTCCGGCGATGTTATCTTCAAAGACTATCAGGGGGGTGAACATTGTTTGGTTCATTTCCGCCTTCCTAGCCTCACTCCGTTATGGGGCCATCAAGGGTAGAATGAGCGATGCGGTGTTAGCCGGCGGCGAGTACGGGTTCGCTTTCGCCAGGGGCTATGTCTTGCCAATC
Organism: Chloroflexota bacterium; assembly: GCA_009838595.1. Lineage (GTDB taxonomy): Bacteria > Chloroflexota > Dehalococcoidia > Lucifugimonadales > JADFKI01 > Bin90. The sequence continues at coordinate 5,398 of VXRI01000335.1, forward strand.
TTGTGAGTTTACTTCGTCGAACTTGTCGGTGATTTCGTCGGTCGGTGGGGCGGTTAACAAGGTTACGCCTATGGCTAACAGCAGCGCAAGCGCGAAGCCGGACGTTGCTGGGTTTAAGTTCCACACGCCGACTTCTTGCAGGCGGTTGACTGCCGCGCCGAAGCCTAGCGATTCCGTGAAGCCGACTAGCCCGTCGTGTCGCAAGCCCATCAGCCACCAGAAAGTCGAAATGCCCGCGCCTGAGAGTATCGCAGTCAGCGCGCCCCATAGATTGAAACGCCTCCAGTATAGCGAAAGTATTATGACAGGACCGAATGCGGCGCCCATGCCTCCCCACGCCAGCGAGACCAACGCGAATATGGAGTCCGGCGAAATCATGGAAATCATCGCGGCGAATACGCCGACCGTTATCAGCAGCAGCCGACCAATCCACACGCGCATATCCGCGCTTAACGAGTATGTGATGCGTCGCAGAATGGGCAGGTCGTCTGACGCGATAGCGGACGCTAACAGCAGCTGCGAGTCCGCTGTGCTCATCACTGCCGCTATGATCGCCGTCAGCAGCAGACCGGCGACTATCGGATGGAAGAACACGGACGATACGACAATGTACAAGCGCTCCGGGTCCGGCAGCGCCAGACCCTGGTCGGCGAGCGCGGACGCGGACACCAGTCCCATCAGCAGCGCAAGCCCAAATATGAGGATAAGCCATATGAGTGCGATAAGACGGCTTCTTGAAATAAGGCTCTCGCGTTCCAGCGCCATGAAGCGCGCCGATATTCGCTGCGAACCTAGCGCGCCCAATCCCCAGCCGACTGCGGACAGGTAGAACATCACGCCAAGCACATCGCCGCCTGCGTCGGTGAAGGGGTTCCAGAATCCGGGCGCAGTAGATTCCAGCGCCTGAAACGGGTTGGTGGTGGTTAGTATCAGCGTAACCGGAATGATGAGAAAGCCGGTCAGCATTATCAGCGCCTGAAAGACATCGGTGCGCGACACGGCTAGGAAGCCGCCGATGAAGGTGTACGACACGATGGCTATCAGCGTTATCAGCACGCCAACATCGTGGAACGCGGCTATCGCAATCGGGCTTTGCAGGTCGAATACTTGGTCAAGCAACTTGGCGCCGGCAATCAGCCCGGAGCAGACATACAGTGTCATGAAGTACAGTGTGATGATACCCGAAAGCGCACGCAGAGTCCCGCTCGTGTCGTTGAAGCGCTTTTCCAAGAACTCAGGGATGGTCAGCGAGTCGCCGGTGGCGATGGTATAGCGACGCAGGCGTTTGGCGAGCAGCGTCCATGCCAGCCACGCGCCGAGTATTATGCCGACAATCGTCCACAGGTGCATCATCCCAGCCGCGAATGCCAACGCGGGGAGGACGAGCATCGTCCAACCGCTTGTGGCAGAAGACGCGGAGCTGAGTGCGGAAGTTACAGAGCCGAGCTTACGGCCCGCAAGCACATAGTCGGTCATGCCGTCCATGTGCCGCGCGCGAAGGATGGCGATGCCTATCAGAATCGCGAAGTAGATTAAGAAAACGAGGAATATCCAAAGGGAGGCTTCCATGAATTCATCCTGTGCAACGCCCACCCGGCGGTAGGTAAATCTACCGACGGGTGGCATGAGACTACGGTCTGCGCTGAGCCGCCATTTGCTTCATTTGTCCCGTCTGCCCTAGTTGGCAAACGGGTGAATCTGCTCGTAATCGCCCTTGACGATAGGCTTCGCGTCAATGTCCAATACCTGCTCGAGTAGCGTGGCGTAGATACCGCGGAAGTCGATGGTGTGCTTGAGGTCTTCGCCGTGCTCCCATTCAGCGGGGTCTAGCGACGGGTATTCGCTGTACAAGCCGCCGTTGATCTTCTTACCGAAGATGTACGCGCCGCCGCCGGAGCCATGGTCTGTGCCGCTGCCGTTGTCGCGCATGCGCCGCCCGAACTCGGTGAACACGAACAGAGTAACATCGTCCGATGCGTCGTGCTCTTCAAGGTCATCGAGGAAGTCGGAGATTGCGCCGGACAGTTCATTCATCAGCTTGGGGTGCGATGGCATCTCGTTGGCGTGCGTGTCGTAGCCGCCGTGCGATGTGTAGAAGATGCGAGTGCCCAAATCGGCGAGGTGGACGCGGGCGACATCGCGCAGCTGCTTCGCAATCTGGTTGTCGGCATACTCAACGCTTGAGCTATAGTTGTCGGCGACATCAGCGAGCATGTCTGCGCCTTTCAGCACATCCAAGCCCGTCTGCCCGATGTACTCAGCGACCGCGCCGCTGCCGATTGCCTGCCCGTACAAGCCCTTGAACGCGTCGAGTGCCCTGTCGCGCAGGCGTTCTTGCTCGATGCGCGTCATTACGCCGTAGCCTTCAAGGTCGCCGATGGATGTTACAGGTACGCCGGTAACGGACATTGCACGCGGCAAGCCCATGCCGATGTTCACGCCGGTGAGTACATTCTCGCCGGCGGGGTCGAGTTCGCGCACTGCCTGGCCTAGCCAGCCGTCGTTGCCCACGCGGTCCGGCTCCGCAGTGTGCCAGATGTCCATGCCGCGGAAGTGCGAGCGGTTGGAGTTTGGGTAGCCAATACCCTGGATAATCGCCATCTTGCCCTCGTCGTAGAGACGCTTGAACGGCGCGGCGTTCGGGTTGATAGCGAGTTCGTCGTTGATGGGCAGCACTTCGTCCTGCTTCATCACGACCGTTTTGCGCGCGTCGTAATAGTGCGGGTTGTTGTACGGCACAATCGTGTTCATAAAGTCGTTGCCGCCAGTGAGCTGCACCACGACCAGCGTCTTTTCCCTACTCTTGGTGGTCATCTTGTCCCCCATCTTTTATCGCTTCACAGCGTATTTATCCTGATAGGCACATTCCCGTTTCCATTCGTGGTGAACCTGTTATACCACGCTCACAGTATTATTATCTTTCGACAATCTCAGGGCGAACGACTTCTTTTGAATGCTACGCGAACTGGTAGTCAACGGTCGATGCGGTCATCTGCAAGAGATTGTGCACGCCGACCGATGCGCTTTCATCCTTGATGTCGCGGAGTTCCTGCGCGTAGTCCACCAGCGATGCGTATGTCTGCTCGCTTACGCTAATGCCGCCTAGAATGTCCAAACAGCGGTCAACAAGCTCAGACGGTTCTGCGTCCAAGTCGCCGATGCGCTGCACCATGTCGGACACGCCGGGTTTGTTCAGGTCGTCAAATTGGCTTTCCACAAAACCGATGCGCTCGCTGAGCGTGCCGGAGTCTATCCATTCGTGCCCGGTGTGCCAGCCTTCGACCGTTGGCGGGTTCATCAGCCGCTGCCCCATAATTGCCATTGGTCCTTCGACCAGAGAGCCATTCAATGTGGTGATGGCGAGCTGGAACATGCCGGGCTTGGGGCTGCTGAACTCGCCGGTCTGCTTCAGCACGCCTGCGACGAGCTCAGTCGGGCTTTTCACCTTCTTGAATTGGCGCGCGTTCTTGAAGAAGTCGGAATTGAACAGTTCGGACAGCACGGCGCGCATCTGCCCGCCGGTGTCGAGAAACACACGGCTAAGCTGCTGAATAGCGGCTTCGTCCTTAGGCGGTTCGGTAGCCCATGACGGCACTTGTACCTCGTCTTCCACAAAGAAGTTGTACAGGTGGCGTGAGATGAAGCGCGCGGTAGCGGGCTGACGCACGATGATGTCGATTATGTCTTCGCCATCGAAGTTGCCGGTCTCGCCGAGGAATGTCTTTTCGCTGTAGTCGTGGTCATCCGCGACGAACATGAACTCGGCGGGATAGTGCCCGTTAGGATACAGCTAAAGCGGCTGCCGGAATGTCCATCCGGTGAACGCGCGAGACGCCGCTTTGATGTCGTCTTCGGTGTAGTTGCCCACGCCCATCGAGAACAATTCGAGCAGTTCCCTGCCATAGTTCTCGTTGATTTCGTCCTTGTGGTTCTCGTTGTTGTCCAGCCAGAAGAGCATCGCCGGGTCGCGCGAGAGTTCGAGCAGTATCGTCTTCATATCGGTCAGCCCGACACTGCGGAACATGGCGATTTCGCTGTACAGCGATGGCCCATGTTCGCTCTTGCCCCACGCCACGGGGAATATGTGATGCAGGAACAGCGACATTTTCTCTTCGAGCGGGCGCTGCGTGTTGACCATACGATACAGCCATTTGCCCACATGCACGGCGACCGGTTCGCCGCCGTAGTAGCGGTCGATGAGTGTAACATCCAGTTCTGGGAATCGCTCCGGATTGACGAGGCCGTCCACAATCTCTTCGTAGGTATGCTCGCTCGACAGCGCGTCAAGCTCGGCGGGTGTTGCGCCGAAACCCGCGCGCCGCATCAGGTGCGCCACAAGCGCTCGGTCCGATTTCATGTTGCCTTCCTCCTGTGCGCTCCCTCAATCACGACGAGGGGCATTTAGACTGTTCGGCGTATTTTACATAATTGCTTTTATTATAGCCATAACCACCGGCACGGCGCGCAGTCATTTGGCGCGAGACTAATATAAACCGTACGCAGTATCCGTTTGCTAAGGAAGTACGGTTTTCGCTATTCGATGACCATTTCCCCTTCTTTGTACTTGGCGATGCCGTCCCAGTCGTATTCAACGCCAAGCCCCGGGGCAGACGGCACCGTAACGCACCCATCCGAGTCGATTCCTTCCAACCCGTCGTAGTAGCCGCACTTGTACACCGGCATCCGCGCTCCTAATTTGGGATGCACCAGCCCAATCTCGTAGAAATTAGAGTTACGCATCGCCGCCATGCAGTGCCGCTGCGCCGGGCCGGCGATGTGAAGTTCGACGTCCATGCCGAAACCTTCGGCAGCGTGCGCTATCTTCATCACGCCCGTAATCCCGCCGTCGTACTCAGGGTCAGCCCGCCAATAGTCCGTGGCTTCCGCCACCGCCATGTCCGTGTGACCTTCAACCATGTGCACATGCTCGCCCTGAAGCAGAGGCGTTTTCAGCGACTGCCTTAGCCGCTTGTGCGCCTGAAGAGATACACCGCCGTCGTTCAGCGGGTCTTCATACCAGAAAAAGTTGTTGTCATCACATGCGAGCCCAACGCGCAGCGCATCACCGTATGTGTCATAGACGCAGCACGGATCGGTCATTAGCGCCATCTTGCCACCGACTCGCTTGCCCACCGCGTTCACGGTGGCAATCTCTTGCTCAATCGGCGCCGCTGCCCAAGAGTGAATCTTGAATCCCTTGTATCCCATCTCCAAGCACTGCTCCGCAAAGTCCGCGTATGCCTCCGGAGAACTCAGCCCATCCGGCGAGCGGTCGGCGTGGTAAGTGCTCGCGTAGCACGGCAGCTTCTCCCGGTATCCGCCCAGCAGCCGGTGAATCGGCGCATCGAACATCTTCCCCGCCAAGTCCCACAGCGCAATGTCTATCGGCCCGACGCCCATTTTGTCGTGCTTACGCAGGATCATCTTCGCCTGGCGATAGAACAACTCGCGGTCTAGGGCGTTCCTTCCAATAAGGAACGGCGCTATCATCTCTATCTGCTCGCGGTTTGCGGGAGTGCCGCTGATGTACTGGCCGGTCACCCCGATGTCCGTCTCGATGTGAATAGCCAAAAGCCTGCGAGTGCCGCGGCTGCCCGGCTCGTAGAACGGTCCCGCCGCGAACGCCAGGTCAGTAGTGACATTCTCGGTGGGAAAGCGATACGAAGTCAGATTGATCCTGCGTACTATCGGTGTTTTCGTCATAAGTTGCCGCTCCGTCCCGCTTGTGAATACAGGTTTAGTCTTCTTTCCAGAAGCGCTCTTCGTCAACGGTGAAGCCTTTGGGAATTAGGCGCGTTTTTACGTCTTCGATCATTCCCGGGTGTCCGCAGGCGTAGATTAGCGTGTCGTCGGTGTTTAAGCCCAGCCGCTCTACCTGCTCTTCCACGATGGCATTGACACGACCTTTTTCGCCTTGCCAGTTGCTGTTACGCTCTTCATTGGGGCGGCTCACAGTTGGAATGAAGGTTACTATGTCAGGGTATTCGGCTGCGTAGCGCGACAGTTCGTCGTCGTAACCGAACTCGTCATCGTAACTTGCGCCTTCAAGCACGAAGAAGCGGTGCCCGGTCTCGCCCTTGTGCAGATAGTCGCGGATGAAACTGATGTATGGCACGACGCCGGTTACAGTCGCGACGAGTAGGTGGTTCTTGAAATTCGGGTTGAATAAGAAGATGCCTTTGGCGCGCGGCCGTATCGTCAGCTTGTCGCCGGTTTGCAGCGCGTACAGCAGGGGCGTCAGATGCCCGCCCTCTTCGTACGGCACAAGCTCGATGAACAGTTCGATGCGGTCTTCGTGCGGCGCGGAGGCGATAGAATACGCCCGCTCGATTCCCTCTGCGCCAATGGTGCAGTACTGGCCAGGCTTGAATGTGAAGCCGTCCGGCTTTTCGATCCACATCAACCAGTGGTCAGGTGTCAGTTCACGCCGCTCGAGGATATGGGTTTCAGCCAGTTTTGGCCTTATGCGGGTCCGCCTTGCTGTGGTCAATGGTTAATTTCCTCCGTGTCGATTAGTTGCTTGAGATTTATTCTGATTGGGTTGCTATTGATTGGGTTGGGATAGTGTTTAGCCCCTTGCTAACATTCCCCCAGGAGGATCATAGACTTTGCGTTAGTCTGCGACGGCGCCCACCGCTACTTTGACGATACTGGCGGAAACTAGGGGCAAACCGTCGATTTTGAGCATTGGGTCGGGCGAGCGGTCTCGCTCTATATCGCTTATCATTTCGCCAAACAGCGCGGTTACGGATAGAATGCCGCGCTGCGCTCCGCCGATGGTCGCCGTGCCGTAGAATCCGCCGCCATCGTACATCACATGCACTTCGTCGCCCTCGACGATGTCAAGCAATTCAGCGTCATCAGCATTAATCTCGACCAGGTCATCGCGCTCTATGGTATTGCGACCGCGCACGGTCCGAATATCTATCAAGCGCTCCGGCTGGTTCAGCACGCGACCGCGCGCGAGCACGAACGGGTGCAATTCGTCGTCGTGCGCCGGCGGTTCGATGAAAGACATCGGCGACATCGCGATTTTGTTGGCTTGCAAATGTCTCGCGTACAGTACGGGCGTGCCGGGCATGTCCGCGGCGGCGCAGGGCCATTGCAGCGTCTCATGGCGCAGCCTGTTGTACGATATGCCGCCGTATGGCTGCCACAGCGCGGCGAACTCGTCGAAAACGGCTTCCGCATTTGCATAGTCGAAGCCCTGCGCGTCCATACGCTTGGCAATCTGGCAGATTATGCGCCAATCCGCATCCTCGTCGCCCTTAGGTCCGAGCGCGGGGTTGAGCAGCTGCACGCGGCGTTCGATGTTCGTGTATGTGCCGTCTCTGTCCGCGAAGGTCATAGATGGCAGCACCACATCGGCGATTTCGGTCAGTTCGTTAGGGAAGATGTCCTGCACCAGCAAGAAGTCCAGCTTACCCGCCGCCTCTATGAACTCGCCGAGTTCGCCGTTAGTGAAGTTCGCACTGTCGCCAATCAGATGCAGTGCCTTGATTCTGCCGCTCTCGATTGCGTCCGTCAACTCGCGGATGCCCACGCCTTCCTGCGATGGCAGTTCATTGTCGCCCCAAGCGGATTCGACGCGCGCGCGCGCATCGTCGTCAGACACGGAGCGGTAGCCGGGCAGGTATTGAGGCGTCGCGCCGACGTCCTTCGAGCCTTGTTCGTTCGCGCCGAGGAACAGAGGATACAAGCCGGTCGCCGGCTTGCCCAAACTGCCGGTGGCAAGCGCGAGATTCGCCAGCGCGCGTACGCAGTCTTCCCGTAATTCGGGAGCGAGCGTTTCGAGCGCGTAGAGTATCGCGCCGGGCTTGCTGTTCGCGAACAATCGCGCGGCGGAACGGATTTCGTCCGGCGACAGCCCGGTAGCGCGCTCGACCTTAATCATATCGAACGCCCAAAGGCTGTTCTTCAGCGCGTCTAGGTTGTCGCATAAATCGCGCTGGAAGTTGTGATCGCCTAGCGCCTCGTCCATGATGACGCGCAGCATGCAGCCGATGAGCGCCGTTTCGCTACCGGGCAGAGGCCGGAGCCATTGCTTGGCGTGCCGTGCCAGTTCGGTCTCGCGCTGGTCGATTACGATGAGATTCGCGCCCGCCTTCACCGCCTTCTTTATTGGAACGGCGATGACGTTCTGCTCCTCGGTCATGTTGGAGCCGACGACCATTATTGTACTCGCCTGCTCCAAGTCCCAAATCGGGTTAGTCGCGGCGGCGCGTCCGAGCATCTCTCCCAGCGGCGCAGCCAGCTCCGGCCGCAGGTTCGACGATATGTCCACATTGTTGCTGCCCATCACCACACGCGCGAACTTCTGTGCCGAGTAGTTGTCTTCGTTCGTGCCGCGCGGCGATACGACGATGGCGTACTGATCGCCTTTGTACTTGCTGAGCCGGTCTGCGGCAGCGTCAAGCGCGTCGGGCCAAGATACCTCTTCGAGTTCGCCACGCCGCCTGATTAGTGGCTTGCCAATGCGGCGGCGTGTGTTGTTCACGAAGTCCAGCCCGAATTTTGCCGTGAAGCAGACTTGACCGTGGTTAGCAGGCGCGTGGGTGTACGTGGTAGGGCGAATCAGGCGATTTGGCTTATAGATTTCCAGGTTCATCTGGCATCCGACCGGGCAGTGCGGACAGATGCTCTGCACGGTATCGACGGCTTTATCCCACTTGTACTTTCGTTCGACCAGTGCGCCGGTGGGGCATACATCGATACATGCGCCGCAGAATTCGCAGCCCGATTCCAGCAGCGATGTACCCTGCGATGTGCCGATAAGCACGCGGTCGGAGCGTTCGAGAAGTGTCAGCGCGCTGTCCCCGCGCACTTCGTCGCACACGCGAACGCAGCGTGCGCAGACGATGCACAGGTTCATGTCCATATCCCAGTATGGGTCGCTGACGGCTAGTGGCAGGTTGCGGTTGTTGTACGACAGCGGCGATTCCATGTCCATTTCCAAGAAACGCACGGTGTCTTTGAGTTCGCAGCGTTCGTTCTTGGGACAGGTAACGCACCTGTCGTTGACCGACACATGGCGCAGGCAGATGTCGGACGGACCGCAGAGGTCGATACGGTGGCAGGTTAGGCAGCCATGCGGGTGTTCTGAAATGAGCAGGTCCATAATGCCGCGGCGCAAGCCTACGAGATCTTCGGAGTTCGTGGTAACGCGCATTCCCGGCATCACAGGCGTCGTGCAGGACGCGGGACTGCCGGGCAGCGGACGATAGTTGCCTTCACGGTCGGGAGCTTCCGCCGTGACCACGCACATGCGGCACGCGCCGAACGGCTTCATGCCGGGGTAGTAGCATAGGTATGGGATGTATATCCCAGCATCTGCCGCCGCCTGAATGACCATCTTGTCCGGCGTCGTCTGCACTTCGACGCCATCGATAGTTATTGTGATTTGGTCTGCCATACCTGTCTCCGTTCCCATTATTGGATTTCAGTTTCGGACTTCTGGCACTGTTATTGAATTGAATGCGGCAAATAAAAATGCAAGTCCACGCCAATTGCAAGTCAGTCGGCAAGTCGGTCTGCGATACGCAGTTCGTCGCCGACGGACACATTGCCGGGTGTAACGACAGAGCCGTACACGCCGAAGCACGCCGCCTTGTAGGTTGCATAAGGTCGGTAGCCCAGTATCAGACGTGGCGTGTCCATATCGCGCTCGCCGGTGTCCGGGTTCAAGGTGGTTATCGCGCAGCGCGGATCGAGCGCTTCCACGCGAAGGTGCACTTCATCGCCCACCCTGACTTCCTTGCCCAGCCACGAGTCTTCTTCGTGCGCATCGCAGCCTTCCAGAAGGAAATTCGGCCTGAATCGACGATATTCCAGTTCAACGCCGTGTTGTGGAATTCTGTCTTGCGCGACATCGCCAAGCCGTTCGATAGACGCCTGAGATAGCAGCGTAACCGGGTATGCGTCGAAGCATTCGCCAGGGTTATCCGTCATCACAAGCGACAGTTTCGCGCCGCAGAAGTCTGACAGTGCTTGCGATAATTCGCCGGTATCTACCTTGCCGCTGACCATGCGACGGAAAACCTTTGTCTCCACGCAACCGCCCAACTCCGGACTTGCGCTGACTGATTCTCCGCTTGGAAAGTCCAGCCGCAGCGTATCGGTGGCGATGCAGTAATCGGCGCTGACTTGCGCAATCTTGCCGATTTGCCGTTGCGTAATCATCGCGCCGGCATCGTCAATCAGCAGAAATCGCCTATCCTCTTCTATGCCGCGCATGCCGAGTTGAACCTTCGACGGGCTGATGAGTGCGAGGGATTTCACGGGGGCGATGTGTATGGACTTGATAGCAGGCACGGG
>VXRI01000154.1 GCA_009838595.1 Chloroflexota bacterium
CAGGAACGTCACCCCGTACTTGATACGGAACGGGAATCCGGAAATTGGCTGTAATCGGCCTCAATGTGCGCTTTCATCGACCGTTTTCTGATTTCCTGCTTTCGTAGGAAAGACGAGAACGAAGTTACGCATGATTTGTGAAATCTGTTATTCATTAGAAAGCGGTTGAAGGAAGAGCGTCCTTGGTATAACGTGCACAGTCCAAATCTATAGGAGCAATAGAATGACGATAGTTACAGACCAACTTATCCCCTTATGCGTTGACCAACAGTTTGGGCATGAATGGGAGGTGGAAAGTACCAATCTCAACAATGATGAACCTTCACGTATGTACAGGTGCGCCAACTGTAAGTCCAGTATGGAAGCGATACTAGCACTCTATGGAGTTACGACTTACTATTACGATGCCGACGACAACGAGATGCCCTACATCGATGTTGATGATGTGCCCTTCGTGGATGCGGAGGCATCTCTGCCAATCTTGATCAGTCTCAAGAAGTAAAGGAAGGGGGCGCCCACCCGAGCGCCCCCTTCCTTTGCCAACAGGCATTAAGCACAGCTGACACTAGCCATATCTCGCATGCCCGCGCGAACTACACCGCCACGTCATAACCATCTACGCGGATGCAGGATACCCAGTGCCCGGGCGTTACTTCGCGCAGTTCGGGGACTTCTAGCTGGCAGTCGCCTATCATGTCCGGGCAGCGTGTGTGGAATACGCAACCGGACGGCGGATTCATCGGGCTGGGCACATCGCCCGTCAGGATGATGCGCTCGCGTGTCTGCTCAACGACCGGGTCGGGAATCGGCACGGCTGACAACAGCGCCCTTGTGTACGGGTGCATCGGGTTTTCGTATAGCTCGTTGCGGTCGGCTATTTCCACAATGTGCCCGAGATACATCACCGCGATGCGGTCGCTGATGTGCCGCACAACGGACAGGTCGTGCGCGATGAACAAGTAAGTCAGCCCAAACTGGTCTTGCAGGTCTTCGAGCAGGTTGATTACCTGCGCCTGAATGGACACGTCGAGCGCGGATACCGGCTCGTCACAGACGATGAAGCTAGGGTTGACCGCAAGCGCGCGCGCGATGCCGATGCGCTGGCGCTGTCCACCGCTGAACTCGTGCGGGTAGCGGTCTGCCATGTACGGGTTCAGCCCTACCGTTTGCAGCAGCTCGGTAACGCGGTCGCGGTACTCCTGCTTGGAAGATGTTAATTTGTGCACGATGAGCGGCTCGCCAACGATATCGCCGCAGGTCATGCGCGGGTTAAGCGATCCATACGGGTCCTGGAAAATGACCTGCACCTTGCGGCGCATCTCTCGCATCGCCCTGCCGTCCAGTTCGTTCAGGTCTTCGCCTTCGAAGATGATGTCGCCTTCGGTCGGCTTGTACAACTGCAGGATGCAGCGTCCTGTCGTGGTCTTGCCGCAGCCGCTTTCGCCTACCAATCCCAGCGTTTCGCCTTTGCGGATGAAGAAGCTCACATTGTCCACAGCTTTCACATCGGCAATCTTTCGCTGGAAGAATATGCCTGAAGTTACCGGGAAGTACATCTTCAGATTTCGCACTTCCAGCAGGACATCATTGTCTTGGCCGTTATCGATGTATGTCGTCATCAGACTCTCCCAAAGTTAGGCGTGCGCTAGTTGGCTCAACTCATGCGCGCGCCAGCAAGACGCCTCATGCCCCGATTCGACTTCGGCGAGTGTGGGCGCTTCTTCCAGGCACTTGTCGTAGGCGTACCGGCAGCGAGGCGCGAACGAGCAACCCTGCGGCATGTTCACGAGGTTAGGCGGCAGACCTTCGATAGCTTCCAATCGGGCGCGCTCCGCTTCGTCGAGGCGCGGCACAGACGCCAGCAATCCCATCGTGTAGGGATGGTGCGGGTTGTGATATATCTCGCTCGCCTTTCCGGTCTCGATAATCTTGCCCGCGTACATCACATTAACGCGGTCGGCATAGCGTGCGACAACGCCGAGGTTGTGCGTGATGATTATCATCGCCGTGCCGAACTGCGCGGCGAGGTCCTGCATAAGCTCAAGAATCTGCGCCTGAATGGTAACATCCAGCGCGGTCGTGGGCTCGTCAGCGATGATGAGACGCGGATTGCAGCTCAGCGCCATTGCTATCATCACACGTTGTCGCATACCGCCGCTGAACTGGTGCGGGTAATCCTTCAGCCGGTTTTCGGCGTCCGGTATGCCTACCAGTTGCAACAACTCGGCAGCGCGCGTCCTAGACTGCTCTTTCGTCATGCCCAAGTGCAGTTCCAGAGTCTCGGTGAGCTGTCTGCCGATGGTCAGCACCGGGTTGAGCGATGTCATAGGCTCTTGGAAGACCATCGCGATTTTGTTGCCGCGCACATTCCGCATCTCGGAGTCGTCCATCAGCAGCAAGTCTTCCCCCTCAAAGACGACCTGCCCACCGACGGTTCTGCCCGGCGGGTTTGCCACGAGGCGCATGATGGATAGCGCGGTTACGCTTTTGCCGCAGCCGCTTTCGCCCACGACGCCCAGCACTTCGCCCTCTTCGACTTCGTAGCTCACGCCGTCAACCGCCTTAACTACGCCTTCCTGCGTGAAGAAGTAGGTAGCGAGGTCTCTTATTTCTAGTAGTGCCATAGGCTCGTCTCCCAAATGAGCTTTTAGCGCCGCCGCCCCTGCCGCGCTGTCTATCGCCCTGATGTGCGCTATTCTAGCCAAAGGTTGCCATAAGCGCAACTGCTGCCATTTATCCGTCCCGTCCGCCTATCCTGCTAACGGGATGGGCGGTGAATTGGCTAACGCCCGCGCTACTTCAACTCACCGGCGCGTAGCGCTTCCACCGCGTCCAGTATCATCTTGATGGCGTAATCTTGCGGTATATGGCTGGTGTTTATCACGAAGTGGAAAAACTCCGGCGCGTCCGGGTTTTCGATGTCGAAGAAGCGGTTGAAGAAGTACTGTCGCGCTTCGTCTCGGGCTGAAACCGTTCTTATCGCTTCGTCGATGCTGAGATGTTCACGCTCTGCGATAGTTGCCGCGCGGTCTTCGATCTCCGCCTCAATGCCAACGCGCAACACATTCGATGTGTCCTTCAGGATGTAGTAGCAGCCGCGCCCGACCATCACGATGTTCTCGTCTGTCGCCATGTCGCTTATGGCGTGCTGCACGCCTTCGATGTACTTCTCGTCTTCGAGCTCGTGCCCGCGCGTAACGGTCGGTTCGGGCAGGTCTTCGTACTCTTCCGTCAGGAACGCCGCCACGCCCGGCCCGAAGTACGGGTCGCCGCCTGCGCCCGTAACTGCGGATCGTTCCAGCACGCGCTGCAAGAATCGGGTGAATCGTTCGCCGCGGGTTGGAGGTCGTTCTTCGCGCTGGTGTAATGCCTCTACGGTCGCGCCCACATGCCGAGCAACATTGGTCAAGATGAGCCGGTCAACATAGTCGGCTCCCATTTTTTCAGCAAGTATAGGCCCCATCGTTCTGGCGCCTGCACCCGCTAGTCCTCCTAACGCTACAACCGTCATGATGCACCTCCTATTGTCCTCCCAGTCATCGTCAATCCCTTTTGTGTCGCCGGCGTTCTGCGGCGGCTTTGTCCGTTGTCGTGCCTTGTCGTATATTTCCGCGTATGTTGTTACTGTCGCCGACCTGTTGTCTGCCCTCTGTCGGTCCCCTGTCGGATAATTGGACGCCTATATTCTACGAAAAATGCAACGTCCGCAAGGCTTAGTCCGCAGGACTTGCTTTTGGCAGCTTTCGCATTCGTTGAATATGCTATACTTCCGCGCCGCGCCAAACTGGATTAAACAGCGCCGGATGTCCTGCGCTGTCCGACAGCATAGCGAGCGTGTACCGGTATCGGTTCATTATGATGCCGCAACTCGCTTTGTATATGTGCATGCCGATTTCGGGTTCAAGTTCGCACAGTTCCATCAGCCGGACGCGCGGTATCACGAACGCGCTGACTTCTGTTACCGCCTCCGTCGTGGTAACGAGCAGTGGCGGCTCCATCAGTACAGCAATGGGGAATGTTTCGTGGCTGCGCACCGTTCGCACTACAACACTCGCATCCCGCGAGCCGACGCTTGCCGCAATCTCGCCTTCGCGGATGATGAACATGCGCGCGCCGCGTTCGTCCTGCGTGCCTAGGGTTTCGCCGGGAGCGAATGTATGCTCTTCGCACAGCGACGCAATGCGGTCCAGATTGCGCTCGGACAAGCCGCTGAACATATCGACTTCGCGCAGGAAGTGCGAAATGTACCTGACATTAGTGCGATAGACCATGTTATCTCCCTGCACAAGCTCCACGGCAACCACAAAAGGTAGCCGCGTGTACCCAAAATCAAGCGGAAGTTGGAGACAGCAAATCAGTCGGTCTTGCGACCGTGTTCAGCGCACTGAACCACGAAGCAACACCGTGTGTCTCCCTGTTCGCATGATTGCAAACGGATACGCACTTTGTCAATTAAGCTCCATCGGGCTAACTAACAGGCGACTAACGGGATGGTACGGGCTATGTCCTTTCCCCCTAGAGCGAAGGTTAGGAAGGTGGGACAATATCGCACGCCAATCGCAGCAATTTATGCCTGCGCTGCCGCTTCCGCCATCTCTCCGAGGTGCTCGTTCCAGTGCTGGACGATGGTCTCCAAGCGCTGCGCGCCGGTTGCCTCGCTGCCGTCGCCTCTAACGACCACGACCGCATTGATGTCTGGCATCGCGCGCGCCGCCGAGGCAAGCCTCTCTTGCAGCTCCTCCATCTCTTCCACCAGCCATGCCACGGATACGCCGGACTTGCGTCCTACGGAGCGCGCGTTCATCTCGTCTGTGTCGGCGTAGATGCGATGCGGCCCTTCGCCGGACGCCGCCGTTTCCATGCCCTCTGCGGTTGCCGCGTGCCAGTAAATCCAGTGGCAAAGCACCTCGCGCGGCGTCCAGATGTCTATCTTCACCTCGGACTCGGCGTTGTCCTGCACATAGGCGATGCCCTTCGCCACCACCTCTTCCACTTCCGCTATCAGATTATCGATGTTCACATCCGTCGTCATGAGCACTCTCCCTTTCTTCTCTGCCAGCCGCATTTCGCGCGACAGTCGTTACTCGATTTCCCTTCTCGCTTTAGCCCGCCAGCAAGACCCTCAGGCGGGTGTCAGACTCTTCTCAATTGGCACATCAATCCGTCATCGCCAATTTGCCTGCTTGTCATTCCGAAACGCAGTGAGGAATCCAAAATATCGGAACGCGCTCCACTTCGATTCTAAGTTTTCCTCAATTTAAGAGTCATAAGTAATCAGCGATATAATATCCGCGCCGCTGAGATTATTTCTGCCGTCTAGGAAGGCAAGCTCTATGAGGAAGGCGTATCCGGCGATGATGCCACCGCACTCTCGCACCAATTCGGCGGTCGCGGATACGGTGCCGCCCGTCGCGAGCAGATCGTCCACTATCAGCGCGCGCTGTCCATTCGAAATCGCGTCTCTGTGAATCTGCAATGTGTCCGTGCCATATTCCAGGTCGTAGCTCGCGCTGAACTTTTGGTATGGCAGTTTGCCTTGCTTACGCACCGGCACGAGCGGCTTGCCCATGCTATATGCCATCGGCGCGGCGAGCAGAAACCCGCGTGCCTCAACACTGACAATCACATCCGGCCTCAGCGGCTCGCAATGCTCATGCATGCGATCAACTGCGTATTGCAGCGCGTCCGCGTCTCCAAGCAGCGGCGTAATGTCCTTGAACGAAATGCCCTGCACAGGAAAGTCCTGAACCGTTCGTATGTAAGACTTGAGCTGCATTCAGATTACACCATCGTTTAACGTATGCCGAACTGCGTGTGAATAATAATTCGCTATCATAATTCGGTCAAGTCAGGCACGGAGAAATTCGGGGTCTTTCTATTGTCACTCTGAACGAAGAGAAGGGTATAAAATCGCTGTGTGGAAACAAGCCTGTCCGTAGTCAACGCTTTTAGATTTCGAGCGAAGCGAGAAATGACATGAATAATCGAAAGACCTTGCGGAGAAGTTAACAGTATAGGACAGGCTGACAGGATTGATGATAGGATACGCTACCAAAGAAAGGATGCCCATGAGATTACCGTTATGGCGCGGGTCTGCGAAGACGCGGCTGCGCTCTGACATCGACGAGCTGCGACGTGTATCCGCACTATTTGGCGATGACAACCTCGACGGCAGGCTGGGCGCGCTGTGGGCGGCGAGCTGCGACGGCGCGGCGGACATAACGGCGCAGCTCTTCGTGCAGAACTACGATGAAGGGATCGACTGGGGCTTAAAGCGCCACCGCAAGCGCCTGAACGGTGCGCGGCTCGCGGCGATTTACTGGTGGATGCTGCTGTACCAGCTTGTCCTGTTCCGCAACAGAGGCGTATCCGGCTACGACAGAGTGGCAGACTTCCACGCGCTCCGTGAGACTGCGGATGCGTTGATGGAGCATCTGGTAAATCTGCCGCACATCGGCGCAGTGAACCCCGGTCCGTGGCAGGAACACTGGCAGCGGCAAGTATCGTTAGAAGCGGCGCTAGGCATCTACAACGCCGTCATGGGCTTGCTTGCGATACGCCTAAACACAGAAGCGCGCGTAATGTCCGTTTCGCTATTCACATCCACTACCGAGCGCCGCTTCAACACTATCACCGCGCCGGCTGCGCTCGACGCCGATACTAGCTCTTCTTGAACTCTGGTATCACATACTTGCCGAACAGTTCGATGGACTCCATCACTTTTTCGTGCGGCACGGACTCGGTCTGCATCATTATCATCATCTGGTCGATGCCGATCGCTTCGTGCTTCTTCAACGCCTCGATGCAGCTGTCAGGGTTGCCTGCGATTACTACCGCGCGGTCGCACAGCGTATCAGCGTCTAGGTCGTTCCAGATGCGATGCGCGATGGCGCTGCCACCAGAGTAGTCCAGTACATCTTCCTTCACCTCTTCGTCCTCGCCCACATCCACATAGCGCGAGAAGTTCGCCTGCAAGTGGTCCGGCACACCGCCCCACTTGTCCAGCAGTTGCGCGTACACATCCTTCTGTCCTTGTACATAAGGTCTATCCGGACCGAAGAAGTTCTTCAACGACTGCGCACCCATCTCTTTCGCCTCGCGGTCGTCCTCCAGGCACACGCCCAGCGTGGAACTCGCCCATTGGTCGTTTACGAACCCGCCGACAGGGTTCGCTTTCTTCACATTCTCTCTGTACGCCTTCACATACGGTTCGAGCGACGAGGGCGCACTAGAGCCGAACGACAGCACGCCGATGCCCTTCGATGCGGCAATCTCGTAAGTCGCGGGCTGCAGCGCGGCGACCCATATCGGCGGGTGCGGATTCTGGTACGGCTTTGGTAGTATCTGCCGTTCAGGCACCTGCCAATACTTGCCCTCGTGGGAATACCAGTCAGACTGCCATATCTGCGGCACCATAGACAGCGACTCTTCCCACATCTCGCGGCTGTCGCGTGGGTCGATGCCCATGCCCGTCAGCTCGTATGGCGCGGAGCGGCCCGTGCCGAAATCCACACGCCCCTCCGACAGATGGTCGAGCATTGCCACGCGCTCTGCGACGCGGTTCGGATGGTGATACGGCAGAATTACCACGCCAAGCCCAAGCCGTATCTGCTTAGTGCGCTGGCTGAGCGCGGCATAGACCAGATCCGGACAGGGAGACGCCGAGAAGCCCGTCAGGAAGTGATGCTCCACGAACCACAGGTAATCGAAGCCCACCTCGTCGGCAAGAATGCACTGCTCCATCGTCTCCGTCAGCACCAGATGGTCATCCAGCGACGGTCTCTGCATTTCATATTGCAACGCCAGTTTCATTTGTGCATTCCCCCATCTGTATGAATTTCCCCGCTGCCGCACTAGGTTTTGTTGACAATTATATATTTCAGCCCGTCATTCCTGCTTCCGCAGGAATTCGGTAGATTGCAGAGGGCGCAAATATCATGAAATCGGCTGCATTTACAGATATGGATTCCCGTTCGCGGTTTTCAGGAGGACAGGCTTCACAGGAATGTCCACAGAACCTAGATGCATGCTACTCCGTAAGCCCCAGCGCGTGCACTGCACTAATATGCGTTTGCGCGTGACTGTTGGGTTGCTGAACTACCGTGTATTCTACTTGTAATCCGCATCTGCCAACAAGCGCGCAATACGCTGATTATCTTGAAATTGCTCAGCACTTGTACTTTCCCCAAGCCCAAAAAGGAGGGAAGTTTATGGTCGGGGCAAAGTCTTGCGCATCTTGTTAGTTGCGCTTCTACAACACCGCCTCCGCAACGCGCTGCAATTCCTCAGCCATCTCCTCTTCGCTGTGGCATAACTCCAGCCGTACTATGACGCGGTTCGCGCCCGCTTCCAGATACGACTCCACCAACTCGCGATTAGGCTCCTGCCCGTGTATGTTGATGGTCAGCGCGCTCGGATCGCGGTCGTATTCGGCGGCGAGCGTGTCCAATATCTCGCGGCTCTCGCGCACGCGCTCCGGCGTGACGCGATTGGGCAGCCAGCCGTCCCCCCAGCGCGCCACGCGGCGCAGCACATTCGGAGCCATACCGCCAAGCAGCACCGGCGGGTGCGGCTTTTGCGCCGGCTTCGGGTAGCAGTGCACGGGCGGGAAGTCGTAGTACTTGCCGTGAAACTCCGCTTCTTCCTCCGTCCACAGCGCCTTGAGCGCAAGCGTCGCCTCGCGTGCCTGCGTCCAGCGATGGTCGAAGTCTCCTCCCATCAGCTCCGTCTCTTCACGGTGCCAGCCCGTGCCGATGCCGAACAGGAAGCGCCCGCCGCTGTAAAAGTCCAGAGCGGCGATGACTTTCGCCAGCACCAGCGGGTTGCGCTCGGTGATGAGCGTGATGCCCGTGCCGAGCTTCAGGTCGGTCGTAACGGCGGACGCTCGCGCCAGTGCGATGTACGGTTCGGTGAAGTGCGCGTATGTCCAAGGGATGACGCCGTCGTCTGAGCCGGGGAACGGGCTGTCGGACTCGACCGGTAGAATGGGATGCTCGGCGAACCAGATGGATTCGAAGCCGAGCTCTTCCGCCCGCCGCGCCACGAACGCAGGGTCAACAGTATATGCCGGCAGCGCCATTGCCAGACCAACTTGAGATGCCATAGATATGTGCCTCCTTGCCAAGCGTATTCAAATTTGCGCGTATCTTACCACAATCACCCCATCCTACCCCATCTCGTTTCGTAAGCCCCCGCTACATCGGCGGCTTTTGCCAGCCTCCTAGCGCCCCCTCCAAGTACTGCGCCACCGCCAGCGACACATCCTCTCGCCATGGCCGCGCCACCACCTGCACGCCTATGGGCAAGCCTTCCGGCGATGTGCCGCCGCGAACCACGGTCGAGGGCCAGCCCGTGATGTTGTATGTGCCCGTGTAGTTCATGCCGGAGCGGTACTCGTCCGTCATGGACAGACCATGCGGCAGAGCGGCAAACGACGAGACCGGACATATGATGACATCGTAGTTCTCCATGAACCCCAGCATCGCGCTGCGATAAGCGTCCACCTGCTCAAGCACCGCTGTGTACTCGCCGACCGGAACTATGCTCTCGCTTGCCTTCTTCAACTGTCGCGTCATCCATTCGTGTGTCTCTGTCGTGCCATACTTATCTAGCATGCGCATCGCCCCTGCCTGACCGTCTCCCTGCCGCATCATGTCGGATATGTCGGGATTCTCCGGTATAATACGCGGCAGGTCCTCCTCGACGGACGCGCACACGTCGTCAAGCGCGGCTGCCGCAGCCCGCACCGCCGCCATTATCTCCGCAGTCGGAGTTCGCACGCCGTTGTCCGCGTAAAAGCACACACGCAACCCACTCAAGTCCACATCCGCCGGGTCGCCAAGTGGCACCGGCGATATAAACGGATCGCTCCAGTCAGGCCCCGATATAATCGGCATGATAAGCGCAAGGTCTTCAACGTATCGCGCCATCGGTCCATTCTGCGTCAGCGAGTCCAGAGCGCCGAGACCGTGAGGCACGATGTGCCCTGTGCGCGGCACGCGCCCTGAATTCGGCTTTATTCCTGTAATGCCGCAGTAGTGCGCCGGACCTCGTATGCTGCCGCCGGTATCGCTGCCGATGTCGAACGCCGCGCCACCGCAGCACACGATAGCGCCTGCGCCACCGCTGCTGCCACCGGGCGCGCGGCTCAAATCGAAGGGATTATTCGTCCGCCCATAGACGAGGTTGTCCGTCTCCCCAGCGTATGTCAGTTCGGGCGTATTCGTCTTGCCCAGCAGTATGCCGCCCGCAGCTCGCAGCCTCGCAGCCACTGTAGCATCCGCGTCAGGCACATAGTCCTTGCGGCCCATCGTACCGCCCGTCGTAATCACGCCCTCAGTGTCAATCGAATCCTTTAGCGTGAACGGCACGCCATGCAGCGCGCCCATGCTCTCGCCTCGCGCAAGCGCAGCATCCGCGTCGGCAGCCTCAGCCCGCGCCCTGTCCGCAGCGATTTGCACGACCGCGTTCAGCGCCGGGTTCACCTCTTCTATGCGCGCGAGGTGCGCATCCACCAACTCTACCGCCGACACTTCTTTATCCTGAATTGCCTGCGCCATACTTTTCGCCGATGCGTAGATGATGTCGCTCATAATATCGCGCTCCCGAAATATCCTGTCTATCCTGTTAGTTCCAGTCACCTAAATCGGCGGCTTCTGCCACCCGCCGGTTACACCTTCGAGGTATTGCGCCACAGCCAGCGACACGTCCTCCCGCCATGGCCGCGCCACCACCTGCACGCCGATGGGCAGACCTTCCGGCGATGTGCCGCCCCGTATGACGGTCGATGGCCAACCCGTGATGTTATAAGTCGCCGTGTAACTCATGCCCGGCTGGTTCCTGTCCTCAAGCGACTCTCCGTGCGGCTGGGCAGGGAATGCGGCTACCGGGCAGACTATTACATCGTAGTCCTGCATGAAGCCCAGCATCGTGCTGCGGAAGCTATCCACATGTTCCAGCATCGCCGTAAAGTCTCCCACCTCCACCTCGAACTCTTCTGACGCCTTGGCAATCCTTCGTTCCAGGTATGGGAATACCTCCGTCGTGCCCCACTTATCCAGCTGCCGCTGCGTCCATATCCTGCCGTCGCCGCCCGACAGCTTGTTGGAGATTTCCGGGTTCTCGGCGATGATCGAAGGTACATCTTCTACTATTGAGCAGTCCGTGTCTGCCAGCGCCGCGACAGCCGAGCGCACAGCAGCGATCGTCTCATCGGTCGGCGTGCCTATACCGTTGTCCGTGTAGAAGCAGACTCGCAGACTGCTAATGTCAACATCCGCCGGGTTGCCTAGCGGCATAGGAATAATGAACGGGTCGCTCCAATCGGGACCGGATATGATGGGTAGGATGAGCGCCAGGTCTTCGACATATCGCGCCATAGGTCCGTTCTGCGTCAGCGAGTCCACCGCGCCCATGCTGTGCGAGACGATATGCCCTGTGCGCGGCACCCGCCCTGAGTTCGGCTTCAGCCCAGCGATGCCGCAGAAGTGCGCCGGATAGCGCACGCTGCCGCCCGTGTCGCTGCCGATGTCGAACGCCGCGCCACCGCAAGTCACGATAGCGCCCGCTCCCCCACTGCTGCCGCCCGTCGTGCGCTCCACATTGAACGGGTTATTCGTCCGCCCATACACGAGGTTATCCGTCTCGGCAGCAAGCGTGAGCTCAGGAGTGTTTGATTTGCCCAGCAATATGCCGCCCGCAGCCCTGAGCCGCGCAGCCACCGTCGCATCCGCATCCGGCACATAGTTCTTGCGCCCCAGCGTCCCGCCGGTCGTAACCACGCCCTCAGTATCAATCGAGTCCTTCAGCGTGAACGGCACCCCGTGCAGCGCCCCCTTGCCCTCGCCCCGCGCAAGCGCCGCATCCGCCTCCTCAGCCTCCGCACGCGCCCTATCCGCCGCAAGCTGCACCACCGCGTTGATAGTAGGGTTCACCTCTTCGATACGATTCAGGTGCGCATCCACCAGTTCCACCGCCGACACTTCTTTATCCTGAATTGCCTGCGCCATACTTTTCGCCGATGCGTAGATGATGTCGCTCATGGGTATCTCCTTTTGCGCGATGTTGTTTCAAATTGAACGGTGTATCCGATGTGGCAAGCAAGGTAGGTGCAAGCCACCATGATTTGCGATTCTACTACATTTCAGCTCGTCATTTCGAAATGAGTTCTGCGTAGGGCGACCGGTCGGTCATCCTACTGATGTTCTGCGCGGCGCTGATGATGAAGCGCCTAGATTGACAAGTATCTCAAAATACCAAGAGCCGCCGATACGCATTCACGCTCGGCGGCTCTTTCTTCTTCATTTACTCGTACTGTCTATGTAATTCTCTACCGCAGCGGCGCGGCGTATATCTGGCCGCCTTTGGGGCAGTCTGTGCAGGGCGCGGCGTTCCATAGGGCGTTGCGGCTGCCTTCGCGCTCCAACCCGAGCGGTGTCAGGTGGCGGTCGTATATCTCACCATAGTTGCCCACGCTGCGAATGACATCCTGCGCCGCCGTAAGGCTCAGCCCCATTGATTCCTGACCGTGCGAGCCTTCCAGCCCAAACATGCGGTCAACCTCGGAGTTACCCGTGGCGGAAGTCGGCACTTTGTCCGATGTGATGCCGAACGCCTCCGCATAGATGATGTAGCCCATCACTGCCGATACTAAGTCGAACCACTGCTCATCGCCATGGGGAACAACGGGACCAAGCGGCTCTTCGGAGATTGTGCCTGCCAATATCACATGGTCGTCCGGACTCGCGAAGCCGGCGCGCGTGCTGACCAATCCGGAGCGGTCGGTCGTCATCGCGTCGCACTGCTCGTTGCGATAGGCGTCGTTCGTGATTGTGTTCGTCTCGAAAGTCAGAATCTCGAAGTCCATGTCGTTCTGGTTGTCGAAGTCCTGCAAGTTTAGTTCGGTCGTCGTGCCTTGCTGAACGCAGATGCGCGCTCCGCGCAGCTCCATCATGTTGGAGACTCCCAGAGATTTCGGAACCATGAAGCCCTGCCCGTCGTAGAACATCGTGGGCGCGAAGTTGCCCCACTGAGCGTTGCGGCTGCTTGTCCAAGTGGTGTTGCGCGACATCATATCGAGTTCTCCGGACTGCATGGCAGGTCCGCGCTCCGCCGCCGTGAGTGGTCGGAACTCCACCGCGTTGGGATCGCCCAGCGCCGCCGCCGCGACAGCGTGGCACAGGTCTATGTCGAAGCCCACGGTGTTGCCGTTGGTGTCTATGAAGCCGAAGCCGGCTACGCTCTTGTTGCTGCCGCACACAACCTTGCCGCGCTCTTTGACCAGCGCGAGGCGGCCGCCGTCGCTCGCTTCTATCTGCGCCAACTTCGCTTCCATCTCGGCGACGCGCTCTTCCGCCGCAAGCGCCCTGTCTTCGAGCGTTTGCATATCGGCTGTGGGCGCGGCGTCCTGCGAACACGCCGCAAGCGCCAGCGTTCCAACCAGTATGCCCACCAGAACGAGCGCTATCCACATTAGGGGTCTGCTGTTCAATTCACTCTCCGCTATCTTTTACATCCAGTCCATCAAAGTTGGATTTCCTCTAGAACACATCCGCCATCATCATGTCCGCGTATGTCTCGCGGCGGCGGATTAGGCGCGCATCACCGTCTTTCGCCATGACAATTGCGGGCCTGCCGTTCAGGTTGTAGTTGCTCGCCATCGAGGGCGCGTAGGCGCCGGATGATGGTATCGCCACGATGTCGCCCGGCTGCACTACCGGCATAGTGATGTCGCGCACCAGCACATCGCCACTCTCACAATACTTGCCCGCGAGCGTAACCACTTCCGACGGCGGCGCGGACATACGACTCGCCAACACGGCTTCGTATTCGGAGCCGTATATCGCGGGGCGGATGTTGTCGCCCATGCCGCCGTCCAGCGACACATACTTTCGCACTGTGGGGATGTCCTTGATACCGCCTACGGTGTACAACGCAACGCCCGCGCGCCCGACTATCGAGCGTCCAGGTTCCACGACCAGCTGCGGCGTTCCGAAGCCCAACTCGCCGCACAGCCGCGAGGTGTACTTCGTAATCGACTCTGCGTACTCGGCAATTTGCGGCGGCGGCTCGCTACGCACATAGCCGATTGCGAACCCGCCGCCCGGGCTGAATACCTTAAGTTGCAAGCCCTCCTCCTTGAACTGCGTCAAGTAATTCAGTACCACTTCAATCGCAAATTCGTAAGGCTCCAGCTCAAATATCGGCGAACCGAGGTGGAAATGTATGCCTACGAGGTCTAGGTTCGGGGCATTCAGAGCTTGTCGAATTGCCTTTGCGGCGTCGCCCGTCTCGATGGAAAAGCCGAACTTGCTGTCGAGTATGCCGGTCGTGGTCTTCTCGTGTGTGTGGGCGTCGATGCCGGGCGACAGGCGCAGCATAATGTCTTGTCGCGCGCCGCGCCGTCCGGCGATTTCGTCTAGCGCTTCGAGTTCGTGGAAACTATCCACCACGATTTGCCCGATGCCGTAGTCCAGCGCGAACTCCAGCTCGTCGGGTGTCTTGTTGTTGCCGTGAAAATAGACGCCTTCCGGCGGCGCATCGGCGGCGCGCGCGACTGCGAGCTCGCCGCCGGAGACGACATCCAACCCTAGTCCCTCTTCGGCTACGATGCGCGCGATTGCCGGATTCACGAACGCTTTGGATGCGTATGCCACGCGGCTGTTCGGATAGCGCGAGCCGAACTCCGTAACGAACTCGCGGCACATACCGCGCAGCGTATCCTCGTCGAACACATACAGCGGCGTGCCAAACTCCGCCGCCAAGTCCACAGTGTCGCAGCCGCCTAACGACAGGTGGTCTTGTGCATTGACCGCCGCCGTAACGGGAAATAGGTCTATATTGTCAAAACTCATAATCAAACTCCAGAAATGCGTTACCGTTCAGATTAAACAGTGCCTATCATATTATTATAGTGTGGACAGCATAGTATAGTCTCGTTTATCCTGTGTATCGGTTAAACCTTAATTTGTAGGGGGGATATAGGAGACGACAATGAGCAAAATCATACTGTTGTCGGCGTTGCTGATTGCGGTGATTGGCGTGGGACTGCTCTCGGATGCGCGCCAGTGGCTTGCGCTGGGCAATGTCGCATACGCGCAGACGGACCTGCCATCGCCGAACAGCACGCCGCTAGACCACGAAGGCGGCTTGAATGTCGTGGACGGCATGGATTCTGGCACTGCCGTCGCGTCTTGGGACGCAACCGAAGGCGCAACCGGATACCGATTGCAGTGGTTCAACTGGGACGCCGCCGACATTGCATTCAACTTCTTCGACCAGACTTGGGAGCACACGCTCAATTCGGTAGATGTGGCAGCAACCGACGCGTCGATGTACTCGCTCACTATCAACC
>VXRI01000017.1:0-4707 GCA_009838595.1 Chloroflexota bacterium
CGGCATCACCGTTTCGGACGAAGAGGTTGACGCGCAGATTCAGGCGACCATCATCTTCCAGGCGGGCGGGCAATTAGCTGGCAAATCGGAAGAGCAGCTCGATCGCGAATTTAAGGAACTCTACTCGAACTTCCTGAACGCGTCGCAGATAAGCGAAGACGAACACCGCGACATCGTGCGTCGCACGCTGCTGCGCTCGAAAGTGCGGCAGTATGTCGGCGAATCCGTGCCGAATGTCGCCAAGCAGTACCATGTCTATCGACTCGCCGTGGGCCAGGAAGACGAGATAGACATCTTGTTTACGAAGTACGAAGACTATGTGAAGAACAGCGCCGACCCTGTGATATTGCACGAGGCGTTTAGGGCGATAACGCGCGAGTTCTCACGAGAGGCGCCGGAGCTTGTGCGGCGCGGCGGCGAGGTCGGCTGGGTGCCGCTAGGCGTGCTGGAAGACTACGATGATGTTATCGCCACCGTAGAGATAGGCAAGCTAAGCACGCCCATTCCCAACCGAGACCAGCGTCAGCAGGCGTTCATCTTCATGGTGTCTGAAATCGACGAACTGCGCGAGCTTGACCCGGTAAACCACGAAGCACTGAAGACGCGCGCCTTAGAACGTTGGATAAACGAGCAGCGCCGCGAGCACGACGTTTACGCCGTGTTCAACTCCGACATCTACGCGTGGATGATCCAGCAGCTAGGCATTTCCACCGCCATAACGCCATCCCCCCAACCCGCCAACCCCTTGCAACAATTCCTAGGCGGGAGCTAACGAGAACATCGCCGTTGCACAAGCCCCTTCTCCCCTGACGGGCTGATAGGGGTGTGCATTTGCTTGACGGCGCTTTGGCAATTTCCTCTGCGATGCCGAACGCTTTTGCCCGTCATTAGCGTACAGCCTTGTATTTTGACGGATATTTCGGATTCTTCGCTCCGCTGCGCGGCGTTTCAAGTGATGCCAAAATCCTAATATCCCACCATTTGCATACTCCTGACAGCCCTCGATGGGGGACAGGACGACATCCTACCCACCCTGTCGATTGATGTCAGTTCCTCATCCCCGCAATGTCGCAGACTTTTAACACGCTTGCAGAACAACGGCAACGCTTGGGCGTTAGTGTCAGTTTATGATGAAGCGGGTCAACTTTGGGAGGGATTGCTCTGGCTACGGAAATTGCGTTTGATGCACCACATACCGGCTCTCGCGCCGGCACGCGGACTCACCGCCCCGTTAATTCATCCATTCGTAGTCGTGGCTATCGCAAGCCTCTCACCGTCAGCGTGAAGTCGCCCGTCGAGGCGAGGTCGTAGGTCGTTGCCAATATCGTGTACTCGCCCGCAGCCAGCGTCTCCACTATGTAGTTCCTCCTGCCAGTGTCGATGACGCTTCCGTTCTTGCCGTTGCCGGACAGCAGGAACAGGTACGGGTCGGTTGCAGATGTCAACTCTATCCTAACCTGTACGCTGCCACTTAGAGTGAACGAGTAGAAACTGCCGCACCTGAGCCTCCCGATACGGCGTCAACGCCTGTATCACTGGACAAAAGTTCATTAAGCGCATCACCCGATTTCGCGGGCGCAGGCTCTAATCTTACCCATCAAGGGCTGATAGAGGTAGGCATTTGAGCGTATTCTTTATACGCGCATATATTTTCGTCTTTCCCGCGTAGGCGGGAAACCATCGAGGTGGGGCATCTGAACTGTATTACCTGTACATTTAGAGAATACCCATTGGGGTATTTCGCTCGGAGTTGGATGAATAAGAGCGGGGAGAGTGTTGCCACCCTCCCCGTTCTGTTCATTGCTTTTAACTTTGTGATATTAGCATTGAGATTAACCTGCGCGCCGTCTAATCAGAAGCGTTTATCGTGCCGATGCCGGCTGCGTCGGCGATTGTCGCGCCTTCCGGATATGCAAGCCTAATCGTGAAGCTTTCAGCGCCCTCCTGCACTGCGTCGTCAACTATCGGAACTACCACATACTTGAGGGCTTCGCCCTCTTCAAAAGTCAGAGTGCCGGACTGTGCAACATAGTCCTCTCCGTCCTTTGCGCTTCCCTGCTCCATATAGTACAGCACGCTGACGGTTCCGTGTTCCGGCACAGGCGGCGCGACTGTTACGCTGAACCACAGAGCGCCAGCGTCTTCGTCCACTTGCATGTCGGTTACGGCAATCTTGGGAAGCTGCGCGGATGTGCCATCGTTGTCATATACGATAATCCCCGCCGACGATGGCGAGCCGACATAGTAGCTCTCGTTATCGGACTGTTCAATTTCGATGATGACCGCTCCGTTATCTTCATCCGTGCTGTCGTTGACAGTGTCAACCGTGTATGCCTCCCAAGTCCAGTCCACCAGAGAGGCGTCACCGTGGAATGTTACTTCACGTGTGCCTTCATCATCGTCGTCGATGAAATCGTTGCCGTCAGCGTCGCTGATGGTGACCTTAACCGTTATATCATCCTTAGGCGGCGGGTCTGCCCTCAGTGTGAATGTGATGTCATTGCCTTCCACA
The DNA here is from genome assembly GCA_009838595.1 of Chloroflexota bacterium. Classification (GTDB taxonomy): domain Bacteria; phylum Chloroflexota; class Dehalococcoidia; order Lucifugimonadales; family JADFKI01; genus Bin90. The sequence goes on from VXRI01000017.1 coordinate 2,513, forward strand.
ACGTTGACATCGGCAGTAATGCTAATCAAAGGCGTGGGGCGCTCCGCGTCATGGGGGTCGGGCAGTATGGTCCCGATCGCAAGACCGCCGTCGATTTCAGCGCCTTCCCCAAGCACGCCTGTGAGCGCCACATCGAATTCTTCTTCAGGTTCGTACTCGTCGTCGTCGAATATCAGTATATGGGCGTACTTAACAGTTTCACCCTCTGTGAATAGAACATGCCCGCCTCGGTCATAATAGTCTTCGCCGGGCGTCGCAGGACTCACGACATACGGGACTTCCTTCGGCGCGTAGGACACTATCACCAAACCGTCCGTCGGGCGGCTGAGCGTCACTTTGAAGCGCATACTACCGTCGCCCTCGACGACTTCCGCGTCGGCGATGGATACTGTCAGGTCGTTTGCCTGCACATCATTGTCGCTCACCGACAGCGACGCTTCAGACGGGGAGCCGACGGCGTATCCATAACCGCTTTCCACCGTAACCGTAATCATGCCGTTAGGTTCGTCATCATCATCGTCATCCGTCATGATACGCAGTTCGCCTTTGCCGTCTGTGGAAATCTTCACAGAATTCGACAAACCGACCGCGTCTGAGAAGTTGCCCCTGCCGCTTACGGATACATTCACATCTATGGCAGCCGTGGGCTTCGGGCTTGCCCTCAATGTGAAGACGGCTTCTTGTCCCTCGATTATCGACCGGCCAGCCGATATTCTGACGAACGGCTCATTAGTCCCCGCGTCTCTAACGCCCACGGTGGCGGAAACGGGATGCGCCACGGCGTATGCCGCGCCGTTCAGCACGGTAGCCGTTATCAGACCGTTGTTTTCCACAGTGTCGTCGTTTTCAGTTGCGACGGAGAAGGTTGCCTTGCCGCTAATGCCTATGGGAACACTGCGGGAACCTGTCTGCCCGCTCGCTGCGAAACTGCCGCCGCTCTCGCTGATGTCCACCACTACGGATATATTTGACGCAGGTTTCGGCCTTGCCGTTAGCGTAAATGTGGCAGTTCCGCCCTCATTGATAGCGCCCCCGCCTGCAATGCTGATTTTGGGCGTGGGTGTGCCGCCATCCGAAACGATTACCGACGCCGAAGAGCGCGCGCTGACCTCGTATCCCTGCCCCGCTGCGATAGAAGCCGTGATTGCGCCGTCATCTTCGTCTATATCGTCGGACTCCGTATTGACGGAGAGCCTGCCTCTGCCGTTGGTTCCGATGGTGACCGTGCGCGAACCCGTCTGCCCGCTCGCCGCGAAGCTGCCACTGTCGCTGACATCCACGGTTACTTCCATGGCTTCAGCGGGTTGCGGAGATGCGGTCAGCGAGAACGAAGCAGTTCCACCTTCTCGAATCGCCGAGCCCGATGTAATGCTGACTACGGGAACATCGTTGTCGTTAACCTTGATGGTCGCCGTCTTATACCTTTCGCCAACGGTGTAGCCCGTTCCAGGGTTGAGCGTGACCGTTATGGCGCCGGCGCTTTCGTTCCTGTTGTCGTCATGAGTAAAAACCCTGAACGTGGTTTGACCGCGATGCTCTCCGTATTGCGTCGTGATTATTCTGGTGCCGAGCTGCCCCGCAACGGCGAAGTTGCCCGTCTGGCGGATGGTCACACTTGTTTTTATTTCTGTTTTCGGCGGGTGCATAATTTGGAAGTATGCAACCTCGCCTTCAGTAATCTCACCTCCCCCCAATAGGTCGAACTGAGGCACTCCGCTCTGTTGCGCCTCAATCTCCGATAGCGTCAGCGCTTCTTCGCTTTGCGCGGCGACATGCGGCATCCCGTCAGACAGCAGCAGCGCAAACAGCGGCACGATAAGCAACGCCAGGCCCCTCAATAACAAGGAAGCGTGAAAATGTCCAGCGTTCATCCTACCTACTCTCCTTTTCCATTTTTACAGTCTTGCTTTCAATCCAAACTCAATTATGACGCTTATGTTTATGATGTTTATCAAAGGCGTCCCATTTACCTTCGAGCGTGCGACGCGGATGTTCGCTACGGTCGCCGCCCCTTCAGGCACTGAGTTTAACATACGAGCGCGCGGCGCAGATACCAAATTTTTCTTGATTAGTGGGCGGTTTCGCATTTTCAACCATTTCCTCGTCACTCCTACTCTTACCTTCGCGCACGTCTTCCAGCCTATATTTTATCGATCTGCAGACCACAGAGCAAGGTTAGAGAAAAAAAAAAATAA
>VXRI01000017.1:4717-14709 GCA_009838595.1 Chloroflexota bacterium
TTTTTTTTTTTTTTTTTTTTTTCTATCCCGCCCGGCTCGGCTGTCGTATACGAAGGCATAAAGTAAAGACTTCTGCAACGATTCTGGCAATTTTACACACCGATTTCCCGCTCCCCGCCCCGCCTGCGCGGGAAGGACGATTCGGATACCGCTGCATGGTAACAACACCTCGATTAGTGGGCGGTTTCGCATGTGCAGGCACTTGTGATAACTTCATGCGGAGCTGCTGATTCAACTACATTCACTACATTCGCAGCACTGGGCACAGCACTGGGGGATATTGGAGATATTATGAGCATCAACACGAACAACCCGACGGCTGAGGAAAATCGCAAGCAGGGGACACCGGAATGGCAGCTGCGGAATGTGCGGTTCGATAGCCCGGCTACGCTGGCGGCGTTTCCGCTGGTGCGCAATCTGACTTCATCCGCGATACAGGGCTACGCATCGAAGACGAGCGCGTATCCGGGCGAACCCATAGACCTTAAGGTCAGCATGGAGCCGGAAGGCGAATTCAGCATCAGCTTCTACCGGCTCGGCTGGTACGGCGGGCTAGGCGGCAGGCTCATGGGCAAAATGGGTCCGTATCGCGGCAAGACACAGCTCGTGCCTATGATGTCTATGCAGCGGCTGCGTGAATGCGTGTGGGAAGTCAGCGCGCGCTTGACGATTCCTGACGATTGGCAAAGCGGCGTGTATCTGGCGAAGCTGTCCCGCGTGGAGCCGGGCGCTGCGTCGTCCGCTCCGAACTACGGCGTGCAGAGCTACATCACCTTCGTAGTGAAGTCGCGGCGCGAGTGCGACCTGCTATTTCAGGTGAGCGACATCACCTGGCAGGCTTACAACAAGTGGCCCGGCAATGATTCCATATACACCGACGGCACGCCGAATGTGTGGTATCAAGGCACCGAGACACGCACGAGCTTTGACCGTCCATACGCGAAGTATTGCCAGATTTTGGACGCGCCACTGTCGCTCGGGTCGGGCGAGTTTCTGCTGTGGGAGCATCCTATGGCGTTCTGGCTTGAAGAGCAAGGCTACGATGTCGCGTATTGCTCGAATATGGATTTGCATCTCGACCCACAGGTGTTGGACAAGTGCAAGGTGTTCTTGTCCGTCGGACACGACGAATACTGGTCGCGCGAGATGTTCGACAACATGCTGTCGGCGCGGGACGCGGGTATGAGCATCGGCTTCTTCTCAGGCAACTCGGTCTATTGGGAGATAGAGTTCCACGAAAGTGAGGTTACGGACGCGCCCTGCCGGGTGTTCTCGCGCAAGCGGCTGTTTGGCGGCGAGGAAGGCGCGCTGATGGGCTTGAAAAGCTACGGCCCCGGCTACGGCGACTGGACGATTACGAACCCGTCGCACTGGATATTCGACGGCATGGGCGTGAGCGCCGGCGATACCATTCCTGCGATTGTGGGCTGGGAATATCACGGCACGCCGGCGGATATAGACGGGCTGGAAGTGGTGGCGAGCAGCGAGTTGTTTCAGGGATACAAAGAGCCGCGAGAACCGGCGCACGCGGCGGTTGTGTACCCGTGCGAGCGCGGCAACTGGGTGTTCAACGCCGGCACGATTTGGTGGCCCGAAGGCTTGTCCAACCCGCCCGGCCACATCCCGGCGCGCCTCGCCATCAATTCTGTAAGCGTAGGCAGCAGCCCCGGCACATTCGGCGTAAACCCCATGACACAGGCTATCACCGCCAATGTGCTGAACAGGATGATAGCGGATTCGCCTCGCTAGCGGCACAAGCCCTTCTTCCCTGGAAATTAACAGGGATAGACAAGATGGAAGCAAGAAGGATAGCGTTTCCATTCGGATGGTTTGAATAAAAACGCCATTTGTCCTGATCCTATCGAAAGACGAAAACTCGGGGTTCGTGGTTTGACAAGCTCACCACGAACGGTGGCAAAACACTCTTGAACACTTAGAAGGAAACGCTGTCGGCAAGAAGCCGCGCATTTCCATCCCTTCCATATATGCTATTATTTAGCGTGCTGAAACGACACTTTTGCACGCTGCAACTTACGGCGGGAATTAGATGGGAGGCGATTCTGGCTACGGCAGGTTCACAGGGCAGCGACAGCCCGCGGTTTGAAGTAGATGAGCGGCCCCCGCTACTTTCGATACTGAGGAATGGCGCGCAGTTTAGCCTGATTGCGTCTGCGACTCTGCTGGTTACGCCGGTTGTGGTCGCCAATGCGTCCGGGCTAGACGACTCATATCTGACTTGGATGGTGTTCGCTTCGCTGGTGGTGGTTGGCGTGTCCACGCTGATTCAGGTGCGACGATTTGGGCCGGTCGGCGGCGGACTGGTGCTGCCAATGTTCACGGCAGCGTTCTCCATACCGTTCTGCATCGCGGCAGTGGTGGACGGCGGACCCGGCACGCTCGCCGCGCTCGTGCTGATTTCCGCCATTACGCAGCTCGCTATATCGCGGTGGCTGTTCCTCCTGAGGCGGCTCGTTACGCCAATCGTCGGCGGTACCATCGTCATGATACTGTCCATCACGCTGGCGTCGGTCGTTTTCGACTTGCTCGACAGCGCATCGGTCGTCGAGCCTATGCCCGCGACATTGACGGCGTTCGTAACGCTTGTCGTCATTGCCGCGCTGAGCCTGCGCGGGTCTGCGATACTGCGCCTATGGGGACCTCTCATCGGCATAGTGATAGGCGGTGTGGTCGCACTTGCAGTCGGCATATACGATTTTGACAGGGTTACGCAATCGGCGTGGATTGGCGTGCCTGCCGAGTTGCCTGAATTAGGCTTAGACTTAGGCATACCGTTCTGGACGCTCTTGCCGTCGTTCGTGTTCTTGGGCATCGTAATATCCATACAAGCGAACGGCGCGTCCGTCGCGCTGCAGCGCGCGTCTTGGCGTGATGACAAGGCGATCGACTTCCGACAAGTGCAGGCGACACTGGCGGGCGGCGGCGTAACGAATGTGATTGCCAGCGTGTTCGGCGCGGTGCCGAATGTCATCAACCCCGGCACGCTGTCGTTCGTGCAGACAACAGGCGTCGCGGCGCGCAGCATGGGTTACTGCATCGGGCTGATATTCATCGCGCTGGCGTTCGTGCCTAAGGTGTCCGGCTTGCTCAGCACGATACCGGGTCCAGTGATGACAGGCTACCTCGTGATGGTTACGGGCAGCCTGTTCGTGGATGGCGCGCGCACGATCATCCAGAACGAGACGAATGTGAACAAAGTCGCGGTCGCGGGCGTGTGCTTCTGGATTGGCGCATCGTTCCAATTTGGTCTGTTCAACCTACCGGACTTGGGACCCGTGGTGAACGCGCTTATGAAGAGCGGCATAACGACCGGCGGCTTCGCGGCGATAGCGATGATACTGTACTTGGAGCTGACGAATCCGCGTCGAATGCGCTTCGAGGCGGCGCTGCACATAGACACGCTGCCGGATCTAAACGAATTCATGGTGCGCTTCGCAGAGCGTCGTGGCTGGGACGACGCGATGAAGAACCGGCTGATGGCAGTCGCAGAAGAGACGCTGCTGACACTCGCGCCGCTAGACTTGGACGGCAGCGATGACGACAAGCAAGCAGGTCAGCTGGTGGTAGTCGCGGCGAGCGAAGGGCAGATAGCGGAGCTGGAGTTCATAGGCGGCAGCAGCGAAGAGATGAACATCGAAGACCGCGCGCGCCAACTGCAGCAGCACGACATCGACTATGTAGTGGAAAACGAACTATCGCTTCAGCTGCTGCGCGCCTACGCCTCATCCGTCCGCCACCAGCAATTCAGCGGCGCCGACTTGATAACAGTGCGCGTTGAGCTTCCAAGCGAGTAGAGACGCGGGCAATTGACATCGATGGACAGAACCCCTTTTCATTGTCACCCTGAAAGGTCACACTGAACGAAGCGAAGAGCCTAAACCTAAAATCCTCTTGGAAAAACAAGTCTTGCCATAGGTGGCAATCGACCGCTTCCTTCGCTTCGCTGCGAATCACAGAGAGAAGCGGAGTGATGAACGGAATGGTAACGTAAATCCCCTGTTAGGATGGGAGCGAGGCTTGAGATGCGCGATGCAATCGCAATGTAGGCACCATAATAGCCACCATGTAGTCGCCACACCGCATCGCCTGCCCATCACACCGACACCGCTATCACGCCGCCCACCGTCAGCACAATCGCGGCTAGTTTGACTGCGAGGATTTTACCGCCGAGAGGTTCGTCGAGGACGCGGGAGATGCCTAGGCTTAGGACTATGCCTAGCATGAAGACGAACATTGGGCGCGTTGCCATTACTGCGGTTACCAGCGACACCGGGCCTGCGTAGATTGCCTCTAGCGTTAAGTACACCGTGCCCAGCACTAGGAAGCCTTCGACAAGGATAGTCAGCCCCATTGGGATTGGCGAGCGGAGCGTGTTTATCAGGTCGGGTATTATCCTCGGCGTAACTATGAACGCGGTGCAGGATATTCCCATGCCCAGCGCGCGCCACATAAACAGCGTCCAAACATCCATATCGACCGATATGAGCTTGGTGAGGAATTGATTGATTCCGAAGGCTAAACTGGCGACCAGCAGCAGCATGAACGGTATGATTCGGTTCTGCTCGCGCTCGGACTCGCGCATCGTTGGCCCCAGCGACATCAGCGCCGCGCCGACCACCGTAGCGAATATGCCAATCCACGCGATTAGCGATATGAACTCCGACAGGAAGACCATCGCGAGAATGGCAACGAATATCGTGTGCGTGGTCGTTACCGGCACTACGCGCGACACATCCTGCGTTCGCATCACCCAGAACATCATCGCCAGATAGATGCCCGACAGCAATCCGCCGCCGATAGCGATGAGCAGCGTATCCACGCCGTAGCCGCTGAATGTGGAAAATGGCACGGTCACGGCGGCGAGTCCCAGTTGGCACAGCCCCACGATGACGATGAACACCAAGGGCGTGGGCATGTATCGTTGTATGAGGATCTTGTCCAGTGCGGATACGATGGCGAAGCCGAACGCGCTGCCGAGTGACAGGACTATCCAGTGCATACTAGGACGCTGCCGTGTTACGGCGCTCGCGGGCGAAGCGGCGAACACCGCCCATATCCGCGCCTTCAAGCGGCACCGTGCCGATAACTTTCGCGCGCTCCAAGTCGTGCAGCATATCGTCAGAGTAGCCCAGCATGTCGCGCAGCAAGTATTCGTTGTGCTCGCCTAGACCGGGCGCAGGATTGTGGAGGTCGGGCAGGCGCGGCGTGTCTTCGGGCGCCAAGTCCGCCGATGTATGCGACAGCGTGCTCCACACGGGACCGCTCATCGGGAATGTGCCGGCGTCGGCGTGTGTTACCAGCTGAAAATACTGCCGCGCTTGCAAGTGCGGATCGTCGTAGGTGTCGGGACCGCAGTCCAGCACCGGCGCGGCCGGGATGGATTGCGCCTGCAACTGCGTGGCGATGTCTTGGCGCGTGCTCCGCGCCGTCCACTCTCTGACAATATCGTCTAGTGCCGCGCGGTTGGCGACACGACCGTCCAGCGATGTGAACCGCGCGTCTGTGGCAAGGTTCGGCTGCCCGACGACATCGCAGAAGCGCTGCCATTCGTCGTCGTTGCGGACGGCTATGGCAACCCATGCGTCTTCGCCAAGGCAACGATAACAGCCGTGCGGCGCCATTTGCGGGTGGCTGTTGCCGCGTCGTTCCCGAGACTTGCCGCTCATCTGGTTTTCCAAGAATGTCTCGCCCATGTGTGGCATGAACGCTTCCGCCTGCGACAGATCGATGAACTGCCCCTTTCCGGTTCGCGCGCGGTAGTGCAGTGCGGCGCATATAGCGAATGCGGCGGTTGCGGCGCCCACCGCGTCCGGATGATGCACCAGAGAGTTGTGTGACAGATCGAGGTCGGGGTAGCCGCGCAATGCGGAATGCCCGGTCATTGCGTCTATCGCCATGCCCATGCTGCGATGTCCGCGATATGGACCCGTGTTGCCATAGCCGGGCGTGAACAGCACAACTAAATCGGGTTTGATTGCGCGCAGCACATCCTGCCCGATGCCAAGCCTGTCCATAACGCCGAATGCGTAGTTAGTGAACACCACATCGCTGATAGCGACAAGTTCCTTGAAGGCATTAACGCCTTGTTCGCTGGTGAGGTCAAGCGTCAAGCCGAGTTTGTTGCGATTGGTGGCGTTGAAGTTGGCCTGCCGGTTCCACGGGCGTTCGCCAGGGTCGTAGTCCGGATAGCCGGGCGTGTTTGGTGCGGGTCGTATAGGACCGCGCGCGATACGCTGAAGCGCCACCCACATTAAAATATCCCCGCCCATGTCTCCAAGCATAACCCCGCACAAACGTCCCCCCCAGTATTCGGCGAGTTCCAGAGCGCGTATGCCACGCAGCGGCGGATTTTTCATACCCAATCTTTTCTCCCGCTAGGGCTGGCAACTTTCGTGGGGACTAAACTACACCCTTTGCGCATAGTTCGGCAAGTAGCGGCGCGTCGATGCTTAGCAAGTCTTCGTAGATTTCGGCGTTGTGCTGGCCGAGGCGCGGCGCGGGCGTGTTCGTAGTTATGGGTGCATCGGACAGTCGGAACGGCAGTCCGGTGTAGGTAAGTTCGCCGGCGTCCGGGTGTATCAAGTCCACGAAGTAGTCGCGCTGACGGAAGTGTTCGTTGTGCAGCGCTTCGTCCGTCTGCATTATCGGCGCGCATGGCAAGCCCTCGCGCTGTCCGGCGGCGAATACCTGAAGGCGTGTGTGCTCATCGAACCAAGCCTGAAATATGCCTTCCAGTTCGAGACGGCGCTCCGTGCGGTCGTCCGCCGTCCGGAAACGCGCGTCGCCGATGAGGTCAGCGCGGTCTATCATCCGCGCGAGCTGCGGCCACATGCGCGAACCGAGCGGCAGGAAGCTAACATAGCCGTCCTTACAACGGAATGTGCCGACTGCGTAGGGTTCGCGCATGCCGGCGGCTGCGAGACGCGGTGGCTTGCGCGGGTCCGGCTCGCCGCCGTATATCCAGGGCGTGCGGCGTCCAATCTGGTGAGGATGCCCTGCCATGCACTCTTGGATGGATATGTCCAGCCATTCACCTTCGCCATTCATCGCGACGCCGAATAGGGCGATCATTGTCGCCGCGGCGGCAGTCGTGCCGCTGAAGTACTGCGCTATTTCCGCACCGTATCGCAGCGGCTCACGCTCGGGCAAGCCTTCGCGGTGCATGCCGCCGCCTGCCGCGAATATCGTCAGCTCGGTATATTCATAGTCCTTGTGCGGGCCGGACTGCCCGTATGGCGTAACCGAAGTCAGCACGATGTCGTCGCGCATGCCCCGGAGTTCGTGGTAGCCGATGCCCCAGTCCGACATCTGTCCGGGCCGATAGCTCTCGATAACGACATCAGCCTGCGCCGCGATCTGCGTGAAAATGTGCCTGCCGTCCGTAGTTGACGGATCGAGCGTGATGCCCTTCTTGCCTGCGTTGAGGTGCAAAAATAGCGCGCTCTTCTCCGGGTGGCGCACACCGTCCGGGAACGCGCCGGCATCGCGCGACATATCCGGCGAATCAGGAAGTTCAAGCTTAATAACCTCGGCGCCATAATCCGCCAGCATCTTGCCGCAATACGGTCCAGCGATGCCGGTAGAGGCGTCTATGACGCGGATGTTGGTAAGTGTTTGGTAGGGCATGGTGGGTTAGGTCTTGGGTGTCAGTGGTTGTTTTTCATCGATGGATTATTTACTTGGAACTTACGAAACGGTGATGAGAAGGCATTCTATAAGGCCTCCATCAAAAATCGCGCACGATACCTCTGTGGAAAGAAAACACTTTCATAACAAAGAAACACGTCGTCGTACGAATTGCGCACAGACTCGTAAAGCAATTCATCTTCAATTGGCAAATCAACAAGTTTTGTAGGAGCGTTACTAGGTTCGTGGTCTCGACCATTTTGATGTCGTATAGTTGCCTGCATTTGAAAAAGTTGATGTATAACAGACTCCCTGAAATGCTTCTCCGGCAACTCTTGGGCAATTATCCGAACCATCGAAATTACGCTTAGTAACTCATCCCTTGTAACGGTTTTGCCGGCTACTAAGAATTGCTGAGTCAGAGGTTGGCGCATCGCTGCATTTACCTTGTCAGATTCTTCGAGAGAAAGGTTAATTTCAGCATGAGAACTCCAACCTCGCACACCATCCGATTCAAAGTATTCCTTGTTCCTTTCAATTGTCTCCATGTGTTCTCTTGCAGATTCGGGATCAATCTTAGCAAGAACATCTTCAAATAAACGGGATCCCATCTGCTTAACGCCAAATGAGGCATCCGGAATTGTGCATAGGTCTCTCATCATTGATTGAAGGCGGGCTCGCTGCGTTTGTCGGCAGTCGTTGACTAGAACGCCATCAAGCAACCTCAATGACCGGCTGTACGCTAATGCTAAAACATCCTCACGGGTATGAACATCAGCGCGAAACACATCAGCGCCCTGTTCTTTGTAGAATGCCAATTTTTCGGAATTAGGTTCAGAAGTGTCCACTATCTCTATGATGCGCGGCGGGGCGTCCCTTCTATGTAAGATTATGTCAGGTCGGTAATTGCCATAGTCTTCTTCTACACCGACGGCTACGACTCCATTAAGAAGATTCTCAAAGGTTGGGGCTGGGACTTCTCGCTGGAACTGATCGCATTTGTCACACTTCTCAAAGTAGCCCACCATTACCGCTCTATCTTCCTCAAGAGATTTTCGCAACTCTCTTCCAAACAGCGATTTTCCTGTCCAGTGCGGCATACCCTCGGGATACATTGGGGTTCCCATGTTTGTTGTCATAAGTTAATCCTGTGCAATACTACACAAACAGTTCCCTCACCGCACACTCAAACCCCGGCAGCACATCCCCCAGTGTCAGCGTGTCCGCTTCGGTCAGCGTAGTCGTCTCTCCGCTCCGGTGGCGCAGCGTGATTGTTCGCGTGCGAGGGTCTATCAGCACAACCAGCAGCGTTCCCGCTTCGAGAAGTTGGACGACTTTTTCGGCGACTTCGGTGTATGAGTCGGAGGGAGATATGACTTCTACGGCAAGGTCGGGCGCGCCGGGGATGAAGCCTTTGGGGATGCCGTCTGGCGGGATATTCTCTTTTCGCAAGAATGACACATCTGGGGCGCGTACAGTGTCAGGGTCCGTGCTGATGATGAATCCGGTGTCAGCATTAAATACTGCGCCCAAGTCGTTCTGTCGGACGAAGACGTTAATGTATGTACCTGCGTTCATGCCGATTGTGCCGTGTTCGCCGCCAGCCGGTGCCATGCTTATCAGTTCTCCCTTAACCAGTTCGTAGCGGTTATAGCCGTCATCGGGCATAGCCAGCAGTTCGGCTGCGGTCATAAGCGTAGCGGTTGTTGCCATACTTGCCTCCTTATGGTTAGTCCCGCAGCTCCACGCCCAGCTCCCGCTGTAACTGTTGTAGGATGTTAGATTGGTAACCGTCCACTTGCTCCGATGTGAGCGTGCCGCGCGGCGACTGGAATACGATGCGGTAGGCGAGCGAACGCTTGCCATCCGGGACACCTTCGCCTTCGTATATGTCGAACGGTATGCTGCGCGCGACCATCCGGTGGCGTTCCATTATCGCCTGTATGCGCGCCGATGTCACTTCGGCATCAACGATGAGCGCTAAGTCGCGGTACGACTGCGGGTACGGGTTCGCCGGAATGTGCTGCCGCGTCTCTTCGGGAAGCGCCGCTCTCAGTGCCGCTAGATCTATCTCGAACATGGCTGTGGTTGCGCCGTCTAAGTCGAAGCGCTCTAGCGTGGGGCGCCCCACTTCTCCGATGACGCCGATGGGCATGGCACCGCACAGGATGCGCGCCGTCCTGCCGCGACGCAGGATAGGGTCGTCATCGTATGCTTCGTAACGGACTTCCGCGCGAAGTTTGGAGAAGAGCGATTCGAGCACGCCCTTGCCGTCGTAGAAGCCCATATCGCCGGACGGCGCGTTCCACGACAACGGGAAGCGCGGCCCGCACAGCACTCCGATAAGC
>VXRI01000358.1:0-9353 GCA_009838595.1 Chloroflexota bacterium
GGCAATATAGGGTGTATTGCTATCGCATTTGCATTATCGCATTCAATCTTGACTATCATCGCTAGTGATGATTAAATGGCGGCGAACTTAGGCGGATTATGTCAAAAAACTGTCATTCAAGCAATTGTCGGTATCCAAGCAATTATCACAATCTTATATCGGTATTGGCTGTCATAAGCGGATGAAGCGGGCGACATATCCAATTGGGAGGAATATAATGCGAGGTCTGCGGAAAACGAAATCAGCAATATGGCTTCTATTCGGCGCTATGGCGGCTATGCTGGCGGTGACGGCTTGCGGCGCCGCCGAGCCTCAAGTGGTTACGGTCGTTGAGACTGTAGTCGTGACGGAAGAGGTGGTGAAGGAAGTAGAAGTGGCGAAAGAAGTGGAAGTGGTGAAGGAGGTTGAGGTAGAAGTCGTCAGGGAAGTGCCCAAAGAAGTAGAAGTGGTGAAAGAGGTTGAGGTTGAGGTAGTCAAGGAAATTACCAAAGAGGTAATCAAGGAAGTTCCTATAGAGCGCGTAGTGATAGCCACACCAAGCCCGACCGATGAGGTCTTCTATGTGCGCCCGCTGGACCCCTTCCCGAAGTCCGGTGGCACATTCCGCGCCGGCGCGCACGGACCGCCCGCGCACTTCGACTGGTACGCATCCGGCACAATCGCCAACCACGGCGTGCAGTCGCCGATGTACGATGCCCTGCTGCGCCGCGACCCGCGCACATCGGATGTGCCCGTAGTGCCGGACTTGGCGTACAGGTGGGACATTTCCGACGACCAGTTGACTTACACATTCAGCATCAGAGAGGGCGTCAAGTTCCACGATGGCAGCGACTTGACTGCTGAGGACATCAAGGCTACTTACGACAGGATAATCTTCCCAAGTGAGGAACTTGTCAGCTTGCGTAGGCCATTGTTCCCCAACGTATCCGCCGTCAACACCCCCGACGACTACACTGTTGAGTTCCAGCTTAGCGAACCGCGCGCGCTCGCCAACATGATGGTCGCCTTCTCCACAGAGTGGAACCTCGTAAGCAAGAAGGAAACCCTCGAAGAGCACAACGGAAATCTCCGAGGCGTTGACAACCACCCCGGCACAGGACCCTTCAAGTATGTGTCCAGGAACGATGACCAGTGGATTATGGAAAAGAATGTTGACTACTGGAGCCCCGATGCGCCATACGTTGACAGGATAGAGCATATATGGCTGAAGGCGTGGACGCCTGAGAACACCGCTGCTCTTCTGGGAGGCCAAACGGATTGGACGATGTGGATGGCGCCTAAAGACGGCAGAGACATCGGCAACAGGCCCGGGCTGAACGGCATACGCCAGCACCTGCTTATCTGGCATGGCATCCCGATGAATAACCTGCGAAAGCCTTTCGACGACAAGCGCGTGCGACAGGCAGTCGCCTTGGTTCTCGATCAGCAAGTGCTTCTAGATATTACGGCCGATATAAAGGCTACGCTGTTCGGCGGCGGCTGGTTCACGGACGGCACGCCTTACGGATTGCCCTTGGAAGAGCTGAAGCAAAGGAAGTATTTCCGCCATCCGACCGAGGAAGATATTGCCGAGGCGCGTCAGTTGCTTGCCGAGGCGGGCTACCCCGATGGACAGGGCATTCCGAAGCTTGATCTCGTAACACGCGAAACAATCAACCAGCGCCAGCGGGCGCCAGCAATACAGGCAATGCTGAAGGAAGGGCTGAACATTGACACCGAGATCCGCGTGGTTGATGTGTCGGCGCACGGCGAAGAAATTAAGGCAGGAAACTACGACATGTCCGTCGAGGGCGGCACTTGGGCGTTCATCCCGGACCCGTCCTTCTACATCAAGGACCTGTTCGGACGCTGCGGCGACAGGCTTTGCGATGGCAACACCGCGTTCTACGACAACCCCGAGCTCGACAAGATGCTCAGGGCATTGGAAATAGAGCTGGACCAAGCGAAGAAGATTGAAATGTCCAAGGACTTGGCAGCCTTCCTCGACCAGGAAATGCCTTGGGTGCCCCTCGACACAACCGAGATTACCTACTGGGGCTACTGGGACCATGTCAAGGGCTTGATGCCTGCGAACAGCGACTTCTACTCGAACTACGAACTGCACAAGTGGGACTACGTGTGGCTGGATAGGTAATGTTTCCGGTTTTCACCGCATTCTAACCTTACCCCATCAAGGGGGAAGGCACTTCATCATCTAACTGGCTAGAAGAATCAGGAGAGGCAGAGCGCTTCACGGAGTATAAGCTACTGCCTCTCCTTACAACACAACGGAGGGGATGATTGCGAACCTACATCCTAAAACGGCTGCTGTATGCAATCCCCACCATTTTCGGTATCACGGTCTTGATATTCGGCATCATGCGGATATTGCCGGGCGACCCTCTGGGCGCCTATTACGGGATAGAAACCATCATCCAGTGGACGCCCGAGCAGAAGGCGGCGATACTCAGAGACCTCGGACTGGACAAGCCGATAGCCGTGCAGTACGCGGTGTGGGTGAAGGACATCGCCTCCGGCAAGCTTGGCGAGTCTTTCTTTCGCGGCGACCCTATCATCGAGATTATGGCTCAGAGGGGCCCCATTAGCGCCCAGATTGGGATTATTTCAGTCGTCATTTCCTGGATTATCGGACTGCCGGTTGGCATAATCAGCGCCGTGCGTCCCAACTCCGTCTGGGACATGTCCACTAGTTTCTTCACGGTGCTCTTTCTTGCGATACCCGGATTCTGGCTTGGACTGCTCGTAGTGGTCGCCAGCATTTCTTGGTTTCAGTACAAAGCGCCTATCGTCTCCGTTCAATTCTGGGAAGACCCCTGGACTAACTTTCAGATAATAGTGGGACCTGCGATTGTGCTGGGCTTAGGTCAGGCTGCGTTTATCGCGCGAATGGCTCGCTCGTCGCTGTTCGAGGTGCTGCGCGAGGATTATGTCAGGACTTCACGCGCCAAAGGCTTGATTGAACGGCTGGTCATAGCGCGACACGCCATGCCGAATGCCCTGTTGCCGGTGCTGACATTGAGCGGGGTGCTGCTCGGCTTCGTGATGGGCGGCTCGGTCGCGGTTGAGCAGGCGTTCACCGTGCCGGGCTTGGGCAAGGCGCTGGTCGTCGCCGCCATTGACCGAGACTTCAATGTAGTCCAGAATATCGTTCTCTTTTATGCAGTCATCTTCGTACTGGTCAATCTCTTAATTGACATGTTGTATGGGTGGCTAGACCCAAGAATAAGGCTCAATTAGCGCCATACTCATTTTTAGAAGGTGACGCAATGTCAATGGATTCAGTAGCTGCGCGCGGAAGCGTCAGTTCCAATGTTCGCAGGTACGGAGTAAACCTGCGCGGCTTCGTTCGACGCAGTCCATTTGCGGCCGTATGGGGCCTGATAGGGCTGATACTGATTCTGATGGCTTTAGGCGCTCCCCTAATATCGCCCCAAGACCCCCTGAAAGCCAACTTCACGAAAATTAGCGCGCCTCCCGACAGCGAAAGTTATTTTGGCACCGACCAGATTGGCAGAGACCTCCTAAGCAGGATTCTCTATGGCGCGAGAATATCTCTGTTCGTCGCTTTGGCGTCAGTGCTCATCGGCACGACTATTGGCGGCGTGTGGGGGCTTGTCAGCGGCTATCTCGGCGGCTTGACTGACATGATAAGCCAGCGCTTCGTGGAAATTATCATGGCGCTCCCGGGCCTGATACTCGCATTCGCTCTTGTGCTTGTTCTGGGCGCCGGAATGTGGACGATTATCCTCGCCATTGCCGTAACTCGCGTTCCGTTCGGCGCCAGGATTATTCGCTCTGTGGCGTTGACAGTTAAGGAAACGGCGTATGTGGAGGCTGCGCGAGGAATCGGCGCTTCTCAGACGAGAATAATGGCGAGACATATTGCGCCGCAGTGTGTTGCACCATTCCTCATCCTCTTCACCGTTCACCTGGGAACGGTCATTGTCATCGAAGCTTCCCTGAGCTTCCTCGGACTTGGAGTAAGCCCGCCCACACCCACATGGGGCGGTATGCTCGGCGAGGCATCGGCGCTGCTGTACCCGTTGTGGTGGCACGTTTTCTTCCCCGGAGTGTTCATCACGATAACTGTGCTCGCCTTCAATCTGTTTGGAGACGGCTTGCGCGACGCGCTGGACCCCAGGCTGCGCGGCACGCTTGAATAGACTAACGGGATACATACACAGGATAGGCATAGGCAGGACGGTTAGCCTGAAAAGTGCGGAATCACCTGCTCCCCGAGGATTCTGATCGTCTGCATCGCCTGCTCCGTTTCGTCCAACGCGCAGCGGAATAGGATGTGTGTCGCGCCCTTGCTTTGCAGGCGTGAAAGCGCGGTGATGCAGGTATCCGCATCTCCCACGATTAGCGATTCTTGCATTTCACGGTCGCCGAAGCCGCGATAGCCGCGTTCAAACAGGACTTCCGCGTCTCGCAGCGCCTCGTCTCGTGTCGGCGCGAGGTGTAAGTCACGGCGTACAACTAAATCCTGTACTTGCCCGCCACGGCCGAATTCGTCGAGCGCGGCGCGGTAGAATTGCAGGCGCTCGTCAATATAGTCGGGCGTCCAGCCGGGGCTGATTACCCATGCGTCTGCGATTCGCGCGGCGCGGCGCACGGCGGGGTCGGCGTTTGCGCCAATCCACATCGGCATAGACTGTTGCAGCGGCTTGGGATTGACCGACACGCCGCTGAAGTTATAGTGCTTGCCGCTGAACGACACATCATCGTCTGTCCACAGCCGGCGCATAATCTCGAAGGTCTCCTCGAAGCGGGACACGCGCAATCGCTGCGGCGTCTCGAACGCGTCGTGCGCTTCGGGTTGGTGTCCAAGCCCGCTGATGACCGCCGTCTTGCCGCCGCTGATTACATCCAGCATTGCCAATTGTTCCGCGAGCAGTATCGGGTTGTAGAACGGAAGCAAGAACAGCGGAATAAGCCGCATATCTCCCGTGAACGCCGACAGGTGCGACATCGTGGGCAGCACTTGAAGGTAGTTGTTGCGCGTTACATGGTGGTCGCCAAGCGACAGCGACGCGAACCCCAAATTCGACATCGCCTTCACTTGCTCCGTCAAGCCGTCCATCACAGCCTTCGGATCGCGTTCGATGGAATAGCTCGAAGTCAGCGACATTCCTATTTGCATTTTCTTTCCTTTACGTAGGCTTATGTAGGCTTCAAAATCGAGAAAGTAATAGTGGGCGGTCAGCCCATTCCCCATCTGTGAGAAAGTTAAGAGGGGGCTAGGATTATCCAGAGGACTGACTATGTTGCTTTTTGAGAGTCTTTCGATTATTCATATCATTTCGAGCGAAGCGAGAAATCTAAACACGTTGACTACGGACAGGCTTGGTTCCATACAGCGATTTTAGACCCCTCACTTCGTTCAGAGGGACAACCGAAATGCTCTGTGTTGCCTTGGGAGAATGCCTTTGCCGATTGTGCCTTAATCTGCCAACAAATATAATCATCTGGATGAGTATATCAAATGCGCCTATCTGCCTTTGAATCTGCCACTTGAATCATGGAACAGGCGCTTCACTGCGTTTGAAATTGCGTTGCAGCGCGTGCCTTATCCGGAATGCTAGTGTGAATATGCACAATGAGTTGCACTGCTTGTGAGAGTCGAAAACGATGCACAATCCAATAGCGATGACCCTGCCGGATGTCGAAGTCGAATCGTTGCGGAGAGCGTTGGATGCGCGGCTGCCGCGCTATGCGGTGATACTGCATAACGACGACTACCATTCGATGGATTATGTCGTGGAGGCGCTGGTGAAGAGCGTGCCGGACCTTATCGTCGAAGAGGCGGTTGGCATAATGTTCGAGGCACACAATACCGGCAGTGCAGTAGTGCTTGTGTGCGTGCTGGAGCAGGCGGAGTTGTACAAAGAGCGCATTCAAGGCTATGGCTTGGGTGTCAGCATACGGCGTGATTGATCTACTGCAATTCAGTTATTCAGCCTCGAATGTCAGCACGAGACTCGGCAGATGTGATACTCACGGTAGCCGGTGACTACGCGGATATAGCCACTCAATTCCTCGTCCAGCGCAGCGTCGCCGGTATCGACAAGCAAGGGGCGGCCGTCTAGTGCGCGCAGCTTGCCGGCCGTCGCGACCACTATGATGTTTTCCCTGCAGATACGCCGGATGATACGCGGGCTAATCTGCTGGTTGCCGCGCCCGAATATGTAACCCTGCCCGCCAATTACGGTTACGATGACTTTTACGCTGCGCCCATCCGTCAATCGCAGCAGATCGTGTTCAGTGGCGTCTGTTGCCAACAGTTTGCCATTCTCTACGACATCCACGCCTAGCAGCGTATTTGTGACGCCCAGCGCGCGCGCGATTGCGTCCATGGTAGTGCCGGGCCCGATGATATACAGCGTGTCGTCAGTCATATCTGCTACGACTTGCCGCGCGATGTCTTCTGTGGCTTGGCTGTCCGTCGGCGCAGTGCCGGATTTCGTCGCCTGCACGCCGTCCCCGCCCATCGGCGTCTTCAAGTAGCCGTGTAAGGTCGCGGAGACCCTGCCTTCACGGAACGCATCTTCGTCGATGTCCATTACTTCCGCATCAGCCAGTTCGGCTGCGTGGTCGTTGAGAAAGTGCAGCGCCGTTTCGCCTGCCTTGCGCGGCGTCACCGCGAACACCCCGGAGTGCATCTTGACGCCGGCGGGTATGCCCAGCACAGGCAATTCGACTGACGCAAAGTCGTCTGTTCTCAGCGCGTCGCAAATGTCCCGCGCCGTGCCGTCACCGCCGGCGAACAGCAGCAAATCAACGCCGAGTCGCTGCAATTCAAGCACGGCACGGCGCGTGTCGGCGGACGATGTGGATGCGCCGTCCTGCGGGACGCCTTCGATGATGTGCGCGGTCATTGCGCTGGATCGCGCGGTGTCTTCGCCCATCCTGCCGGCGCAGGTGACGAGTGGCAGTTCAGGCATTGCCTTGCCGATGATGGACAGCGCTTCGTATGCTCGCTTGTCCGCTTGCGGTTCGGCGCCGAGCGTCAGCGCGCGTTGTGGCGTGTCTTCACCGTCAGTGCCTTTTAGGCCGACGCTGCCGCCCATGCCGGCGATTGGATTGACGATTAATCCGAGTGTCTTCAATGCGGTGTCCTGTCAATGCGTCAGGGATTCTATTGTGAACTATCACAGATGTTCATGAAGAGTCTTGCTTCATCAAGACCTCTCCTGAGTAAGGTAATGGACAACCCGTTCAGCGAACTTCTACCTTCATGCATGCTACATCATTTGGGTAGGATAGATAGGTAGGATAAAGGGTTGCGCGCGATTGACATGCGGGGCACTTGGATTTAGTCTGCTAATGGCATTTGGATGAGAATGATTTCAGAGGATGCACATGAATTATTTCCCATTAACCGACGAGCAATTGGAGTGGAAGGAACGGGTCGCCGATGTTGCGGCGCGCGTCATTGCGCCGCGCGCCGCGGAGTATGACACTAAGGCGCAGTTCCCAAGGGAATCACTTGCCGCGTTGGGCGAACTTGGGCTGTGGGCACTGCGAGTGGACAAGGAAGACGGCGGTCTCGGCGGCGATATGGTAACGACCTGCGTCATCGTCGAGGAAATCGCAAAGAAATGCCCGTCCACCGCAATGTGCTACAAAATGCACCTCGAATCGGTGGAGGCGGTCAGTCGCATACCGACCGCGCTGCAGCGAGAGCGATTTGTCCAGCCGCTCGCGCGTGGCGAGGTTTTCGCGGCGGCGGCAGGCGGCGAATCGCGTGGGCAATCGGGCAACGACTGGCGTCCTGTCTCCGCGCCGGACACGCCGTTGCCGCTGGTCAACGGCAACTTCGTGCTCGACAACATCCGGAAGTCGTATGTAACATCAGCAGGGCACGCGTCGCACTACATAATGTTCTGCCGCGTGGACAGTAATCGGCTGGATGGCCCCCCCGACCTGCTGATGTTCGAAGCCGACAAGGTGCATTGGGAGACGCTCGGCGAGTGGGACGGGCTGGGGATGCGCGGCAACTGCAGCGCGCCGATGCTGTTTAACGGCGAAGTGCCGTATGATAACCTGCTCGGTATCGAACTCGAAGGCGAGAAAGAGCCGGTGATGCAGAAGTACATGATGCCGGTGCTGATTCTCACCTACGGCGCGGCCTATCTGGGCATCGCCTCAGGCGCGTTCGAACTGGCGTGCATCGAAGGCCACAGGCGTTACGCGAGCGGCGGCAGGCGGCTGGACAATCCAATAAACCAACGGCGCATCGCGGAGATGAGCGCGCGGCTCGAATCGGCGCGTTCGTTCCTACATGTCGCCGCTTCGATGATGGACGAGGGCAGGGCGGACTCGTTGCTGCCGTTCATTCAGGCGAAGGTCGTGTGTTCAGAACTCGCCGTGCAGGTTACGCAAGATTTGATGACGATGTTCGGCGGCACAGCATTTGCGCGGCAGCTGCCCTTTGAACGCTACTTCCGAGACGCGCGCGCCGGTGTCGTAATGGGCTTAGCCAATGACCAAGCGTACGAGACAATAGCAGCGATGCTGTTTCCACAAGAAGGATGACGAGCTGCCCCTTCATTTCTATCCGATAGTTCGGAAAAATCCGGAATGGATGAAATCTAGTCCGTCCGAGTCAGCACAAATCCCTTTTCGCCAGTGATGCGCTGGTCGTTGGGCTGCGCGATTACCACGCCGGCGAGAGAGTCGTCGATAAGGCTGCTGTTGAATTTCCAAGTTACGCCGATTTCCGCCTTCGGCAATCCTACCGTGGTGAACACCGCCTCGTTGTACTTCACGCGATTGGCAAAGGTCAGGTTGTCCGCCTGCCACTCTGTCTCGCCTTCGATTGGCTCTTCGAAGCTGATGTTCACCGACGGCGTCGCCGCGTCCACCGACAACGTTACGCTGCGCTCGTCCTGCTCGCCCGGTAGCACCATTACGCCCTTGTATTCTTGCACTTGCTCATTGCTCATCGTGATTCGCTTCGCCCTTTCGCTTGAATGTTTTGTCAAAGTGTCAACTTGATTGGCTGATTGTGGAAATATCCGGCAGTCTGCACTGTCTGCCATTGTCCGGTAGAGTTGGAAATGCCACTGAAGCGCGCGACTTCAAAGCCCGTATAGCATAGCGCAGACCATCTCAGACGACAACTTTCTGGTACGAAAGTTGCGTCAATAATCTGCCGATTTGGGATGTAATCGATGTCTCCTGTTCGTAAAATCTGTAATCTCTGTGGGTGGGGTGCTCCGTGTGGCATGAAAGTGTTAAAGGGCGCGGCGGAATGCGAATGACTGCGATTAGATTAGCGGCGTATATGCACAACAAATTCTGAATCAAAGAAAGCGATATACAATAAGCTTGTTATCCCTGTTATAACC
>VXRI01000358.1:9363-14275 GCA_009838595.1 Chloroflexota bacterium
GTTATAACCATCGCCCAAAGGCGGTACGGACAGGCGAAACAGCATTCATGCCTCCTTTTCTTGATAATGTCCATTTGACACTATAATTTGCAGAATGCTAAAATTGGCACATCTTGCGAGCCGGAATGGTGGCTTTGCTAAACCTATTGAGCAGTGAAATTGCGCGTGCTATTCGCCGCAAATTAGACCTGGGAGGATTGTCGCATGACGAGTGAGCAGAAGGTCCAAATCCACAGAGGCCTTCGGGATGTGCTTATTGATCGGACCAGGTCCAGTTTCATCGACGGCGATGTTGGCAAGCTTTTATACAGGGGCTACAACATCGACGATCTCGCCACTAAGTCCACCTTTGAAGAGACCATCTTCCTTCTGCTGTACGGCGAACTGCCCACGCAGGCGCAGTTGGACGACTTCGAAGTTCAGCTAAAAGCCAATCGCGCGCTGCCCGAAGAGGTGCTGGATGTCATCAGCGTAACGCAGAAGGCGCACCCGATGGATGTGCTGCGGACGGCGATTTCAGCGCTGGCGGCGTTCGACCCCGATACCGAAGACAACTCAATGGAAGCAACGCTGCGAAAGGGCATCCGCCTGACATCGCAGGCGTCCACGATAGTCGCAGCGCACGCGCGAATACGTGACGGCAAGCAGCCCATCGCGCCGAGTACCACGCTCAACCACGCGGGCAACTTCCTGTATATGCTATTCGGTGAAGAGCCGGACCCGCGCGACTCCAAGTTGATGGACAAAGACTTCATACTGCACGCCGAGCATGGCATCAATGCCTCGTCGTTCGGCGCGCGCGTTACCGCATCTACACAGGCGGACCTGCACTGCGCCGTTACCACCGGCGTGGGCGTGCTCAAGGGTCCGTCGCATGGCGGCGCGGCGGAAGAAGTGATGAAGATGGCGCTCGAAATTGGCGACGAGTCCAACGCTGCCGAATATGTGGCGAACCTGCGCAAGCAAGGCGGCAGGGTCATGGGCTTCGGGCACCGCGTCTATAAGGCAGTTGACCCGCGCTCGATCCACCTGATGGACGACGCGCGAGATCTGGGTGTTCGCAAGGGACAGCCCGGCTGGTACTCCATATTGGAAGCGGTCGCCAAGGTGATGGAGCCGTATGCGCGGCGCGGAATCTGCCAGAATGTGGACTTCTTCTCCGGCGCGATATACTACCTGCTGGACATTCCCGAAGACCTGTTCATCTCCATTTTCGCGATGGGACGGATCCCCGGCTGGACGGTGCAAGTGATGGAGCAGTTCGACAACAACATCCTGCTGCGGCCGCGCTTGCTCTACGTCGGCGATATGGATGTGGAATATGTGCCGATAGACCAGCGGTAAGCGCGCATGTTGAATACTTGCCGTGGGGCGTAAAGGACGAAAGGAAGAACGATGACACAAGAAGCTGTTGAAACTGTCCAGTGTACGCACCACTGGCAGATTGAGAGCCCAAACGGCCCTGTGAGCATCGGCAGGTGCAAGCGCTGCGGCGAGATTAGGGAGTTCAACAACTCCATTCAAGGCTCCGGTTGGGACAGGCAAGGCTCGCACAACAGACGCCTGCGGCAGGCAAAGTCCAGCTCCTAGCGCGATTCCTTTCTTCCACCAATATCATCAAACAACTAAGGGACATCAGCATCAGCCGATGTTCCTCTTCTTTTGCAAAAGTCCTATCCTCTATGAGGGCATCTTAGGATGGGGGCAAAGAAACCAGCCTACTAATGACCGGCAAAACCATGAGCGAACTCACATCAGCCGAACAAACCATAAGGCAGCGCATTCACAGGCACGGCAAAATCACCTTCGCCGAATTCATGCAAATCGCGCTATACCACCCGACCGACGGCTACTACACAAGCGAGCGACCCTTTGGCGCAGACGGCGACTATTACACCAGCCCGGCGGCGCATCCGGCGTTCGGCGCTCTGTTCGCTGTGCAACTCTTCGGCGTGTGGCGTGGTATGGGAAGGCCAACAGACTTCACCGTTGTGGAGATGGGCGCTGGCAACGGCATACTCGCCAACGACATCTGCGCCTATGTAAGCGATTTGAGCGCAGACTTCGCGGACAGTCTGCGCTACATCTGCATTGACCGATATGCGCCGGCTGACTCCTGGCAATCAACTGGTGAAGGCGCAATTCACATCGATAGGCTGATTGCGGACAAACTGCCGCTAAAAGGCGTAGTGGGCTGCTTCATATCAAACGAACTAGCGGACGCCTTCCCTGTGCATCGCTTTGAGATTGTGAATGGAGATCCGCGTGAAATCTTCGTCTCGCTAGACGACTCCCGAGACTTCGTGGAACTGCTGGACACACCATCCACGCCAATCATCGCGCAGCGTCTTGATGCGCTAGGCTTCGCGCTTGAGAATGGGCAGCGCGGCGAAGTCAACCCGCACATCAAGTCGTGGATCGGCGAAATCGCCGCCGCATTGGACACAGGTATCGTCATCACCATAGACTACGGCTACGAAGCAGTTGATCTGTACGCGCCGGAGCGTAAGTACGGCACCTTGCAAGCATACTACCGGCACACGGACGGCAACAGCCCGTACCGGCGCATCGGCAGGCAAGACCTCAGCGCGCAGGTGGATTTCACGCTACTGCAATGCGAGGGCCGCGCCGCCGGCCTGAACACACTCGCCTACACCACACAATCCGAATTTCTGCACGCGCTAGGCATTCGAGATGTGATGCTGCAACTTCGCTCCGCGCCGATAAGCCACCACGTCCGCAGCGCAAACTTAATGGCAATGCGCCAATTGGTGCAGCCCGACGGACTGGGCAGATTCCGAGTGCTGGTGCAGGAAAAGCAATCCGGCGTAGCGTCGATAGAGAAAATCCTGCTCGATGAGTCGGTACATAAGAGACTGCTTGCGCCGCTGTTGTCGTCCCGACACATGCCGCTGATGGAAGGGCGTTATCCGCAAACGAGCTGGGAAATTCCGTCGCTGTGGGACGAATCGCAGGCTTACCGGCATTAGGCTACTGTGCGCTTGTTCGTCTATTGCATCCTGTTATATGACAAATGCGCTCGGCGCTACTCATAGATGAACTGGGAAATGTCATAATGCTAGGACGAGCATCGTGGGTTCAGACAATAGGACGCATTCATTGCGCGAATTCGTCAGTCCCGTCCTGTTGACACGCCGGACGCCGGACGAGGTGAGCACTTGCGGGCTATAGTGATGAAGCCGGTGTGCCCGACCATGCGGTGTTCTGGGCGGACGCTGCGGCTGCCTACTACCCATGGGCGCTGCAGAACTTCTATTGTTTCAATCATCTCGAATGTGTGGATGCCGCGCAGCGCTGCTGTGAGTTCGTGGACTTGCAGCACCGTAGGCGAGAAGCTGACGAATATACCGCCCGGCAGCAAGCCTTCCGATGCATGCGGCACAACTTGCCAAGGCTCGGGAAGGTCGAGCACGATGCGATCCAAGTCGTGTTCGTCGAATCCATTATAGACGTCGCCGATTTTCAGCGTGAGGTTGGATGTGTCCGGCAGCATCGCGCTGACATTCTCGCGGGCGCGGTCGATCATGTCCTGCCGCACATCGTACGAGAACAGCGAGCCGCTCTCGCCAATTGCGCGCAGCAGCGCCATCGTTACCGCTCCGCTGCCGCAGCCTGCTTCAAGGACCCGCGCGCCGGGGAATATGTCGCCGTAAACGAGAATCGTGCCGAGGTCTTTCGGGTAGCCGACGGTGGCGATGCGAGGCATGTCAACCGCGAAATCCGCCATCGTAGGCTTTACTACGAGCAGCACATGCCCGCGGTTTGTGGTCATCCACGAGCCGGAGTCCGTGCCGATTAAATCGTCGTGCGAGAACGCGCCGAGGTGCGACTCGAACTTTGCGCCGGGTCGCAGTTGCGCAAGGTAGCGCCGCCCCCGTCGGTCAATGACGAGGGCATGATCGCCCTCGTGGAAGACGTGCCGCGCAGGGGCGTTTTCGTTCATATCGCTTGACGCCTATATCTTGTCGATTTCCGCTAGGATGTCCTGCGGGTCAAGGTCGCGTGCGCTTTCATACACACGCTTAAAGCGTATCACGCCTTCGGTATCGACGACGAAGATGGCTCGGTTGGGAGCGCCACGCTCTTCGTTGAATATGCCATACGACTGTGTCATCGCGCCGTGCGGGTAAAAGTCCGACAGCAGCGGATAGGGTATGTTGCCCAGCGAAGTGGAATAGGCGGTCTGTGATGGGCGGGCGTCGCAACTGATGCCCAGAACCTGGGCATTCTTCGCCTCGAAGTCCGCATTGTAACTGCGGAACGAGGTGACTTGGTCCGTTCAGCCGCCTGTGAACGAGAATATGTGGAACGAGAGAACTACCGCTTTCTCGCCCCTAAAATCGCTCAAAGATACGCTTTTCATTTCCTGGTCCGGCAGAGTAAATTCCGGCGCCTGCTGTCCTACGTCAACCATGTGTTCACCTTCTTGCAGAGTTGTGTTTATGTGTTTGTAAGGTTGTACGCTCCGCTAAAGCCGTCTCAGCGATGGCATCTTTGGGAGTGTTTCGTTGCTTGGGTTGACTACTATGGCCGCCGCCTGCAAGTCAATTGCGCCCAGCAGCGGCTGAGTGCCCGGTTCGCCAAATACTATCCTGGATGCTACAAGTTCGCCCATAATCTCCATATCCGCGGTGGCGACGTCAAACGTCGCTTCGCTGCCATCCGCCATGACATACTCTCGCTGTCCCTTTGGCGTAATGCCTATGGCTTCCAGTTGGTCTCTGGGCACAAGTGAATCCAGCGCGCCTGTGTCAACGAGGAAGTTCACTTCTATCTCTTTTGAATCGTCTGCCGGGTTTCTAACGGTAACCGGTACATGTATAAACCCCATGAATTCACCTTCATTTAACACTCTAAACATCGGTGCTTTCGGCATATTATTTTATTTGAG
>VXRI01000131.1 GCA_009838595.1 Chloroflexota bacterium
TCAAGGCAATCTGGCAAGTTCGGTGATATGGAACTGCAAATCCGCGTTCAGCCGCGCGCGAGCCGAGATGCAATCAGAGTTGATGGCTCGGGCGGATGGACTTGACCACGACTGGATTGGCTGTGAAGTCGAAGGGCACGCCAAGCACGTCGGCGTACTCCACCTCGAAGAGCGCGTCATCGTTCAAGCGTTGGACTGACGGTGCAGCCGCTCCAACTCCGCCTCCAGTTCACGATTGCGCGCTTCCGCCGCCAGCCGCGCCTCGCGCTCGGCCAGCCGCGCCGCTTCCGTATCCGCGTGCGCCTCAATCTCTTCAGACAAGTCGGCCAGCCACTCGCCCGTCGCGCTGTCTCGCAGCAAGAACCAGCTTATGCCGTCCTCTACACGATGACAAAAGTCCACGCCCAGAACCTCGCTGCGCGACCACTCATCACCATTCGCATCGGTGTGCAGTGGAAACCGCACATACTCCCCGTCCACCAGACGCTCGCCCACCAGAGGCTCTCCATAGAAGCCGTGTCTGTCCAGACGCCAGTATTCCTGCGCTCTCATCCGCGCATACAACTCGCGCTTCTCGCCCAAGTCCCTGTGCGCCGTGCTCTCCGAAGCCACTTCAAGCACGAACGCCGGCGCCACTCCCCACTCGTCTATGCGGTAGCTGCGGCGTTCCGTCTCTATCGTCCGGGCATCCACACCAAAGACGATATAGCCATCCGGTACGATGACGGAGCCGGGTACTTCCGAGTCATAGATGACATTAGTCTGATTCGACCAAAGCGTAGTGGGATCGTTCTTGTAGCGAGCTCTGAGTATTGCCATTACATAATGGATAATGCTTGCTTGCTGCATAGCGTCCTCGGGCGGCTCCGGCGAGTCGTTGATGAGTTCGTACCAGGGAACTTCTTCGACGACATCATCCGCCAACGGCGCGGACGGCGCTTTGGTTCTGGCAGTGGTCATACTCAAGCCTCCTGCAACTCCGTTGCCTTACGGCATTGTAGCATAGCGCACGGTCAGGCACGGTGCGATCAATCCACCCGATCAATCCACTCGACAGGAATGTTCATGACATCGAGCGCGTGTTTCGTATATTCTAAATCCATTATTTGAAGATTTGCTAACTTCATAAGATGTCCCACCTATATTATCCTTCCATCCAAATCCTTCCATCCGATAGGACACAACAATGAACCTGCCCCGCCAAACCGAACCATCCGCCAACAACGCGCTCGCCGAACTGCTGCGCGGCATGCTGCACGCCGCCGACATTCGCTCCGAGAACACGCGCGCCATCGCCGGCAAGCCCGCGTTCCAGCCGGACATCATCGTCAGCGCGCCCGACCGCGCCCCCGTAGTCGTGGAAGCGGAGTTCATGCCGGCGTACAACGCCGAGCAAGAGGCGATCGACAGGCTGGGCTTGCGGCTGGCGCAATCCGGCAAGACCATCGAAGCCGCAATCGCTCTGCGCTACCCGGAAGCCGTCCCTGATGCCGCGGACCTCCACGCTGCAATAGCCGCCGCCCGCCTGTCGTACTGCGTGCACACGCTTGAAACCGAGCCGGGCGAAACCGAGGCAGGCGAAACCGTGCCCGCGCGCAAGCGCTTTCCCGAATCGGGCTGGCTGGAAGGCGGCGTCTCCGATGTCGCAGACCTTATACGGCTGGTGTCCGTGTCGCAAAGCGCAGTCAACGCCGCGTCCGCCCTGTTGGAGCGCGGCATTGAGCGCGCCGTGGGAACGCTGGACGACCTCGCGGAAACATCCCCCGTGGTCGTGCGCCAAATCGCGGACGCGCTAGGCATGTCCGATGTGCCGCAGACGCGCCGCATGGCATGCGCCGTCATCGCCAACGCCATGGTCTTCCACGACCGCATAGCCGCCATGCACGCCGAAATCCAGCCGCTCAACCTGCTATGGCGCTCCGACGCGGACAACCCGCAGGGCAAAATCACCCACGCATGGGATGCTGTGCTGAACATCAACTATTGGCCCATATTCGCAGTCGCGCGCGACATCGTGAACTTGCTGCCCTCGCGTGACGCAGCGCGCATCCTGACCACGCTGCGAAGCACCGCACAGCGCATCAACTCCACCGGCGCATCCTTCGCGCACGACCTCACGGGGCGCATCTTCCAGCGCCTAATATCCGACCGCAAGTACCTTGCCACCTTCTACACGCTGCCCGCATCCGCCGCGCTGCTCGCCCGCCTAGCTGTGGAGAAACTGCAAAGCGTCCCTTCACCTTCGACGGGAAAAGGTCGGGATGGAGATGGAAGAACGATAGACTGGGCAGACCCCGCCGCAATCGCGAACCTCAAAGTCGGCGACTTCGCCTGCGGCACGGGCGCGCTGCTCTCCGCCGTCTATGAGCAGATAGCCAACAAGCACGAACGCGCCGGCGGCGATCCTGCAGCCCTCCACACCGCGATGATGGAAGATGTGCTATATGGCTGCGATGTGATGCCCTCCGCCATACACATCACCGGCTCCACGCTCTCCGGCATGCAGCCCAACATCGGCTATGGCAGCTCCCGCCTGTACGCCATGCCCTATGGCAGGCAGCAGGACGGCTCAGTCGCAATCGGCTCGCTCGAACTGCTGCAAGCTTCATCCGTGCTGACGCTGTTCAACATGAGCGACCCCGCCCTGCGAACAGGCAGCGCAGGCGCAGAAACCGCTTCGCAGGTCATCGCCGACATCCCCGACAACTCGTTCGACATCGTGATAATGAACCCGCCGTTTACCAGCAACACCAAGCATTACGATGCTGATGATGGAGTCCTCAATGCTGCGTTTGCAGCTTTCGATAGCTCAAGAAATGAACAGGACGATATGGCGTCTCGCCTAAAAGAGAAAACTCGGGATACCTGCTATCACGGGCATGCAGGGTTAGGCTCTGCGTTCGCGGCGCTTGCTCACCGCAAGTTACGCCCAGGCGGTATAGTCGCATTCGTGCTGCCGTTCACCGCAATCAATGGCGCATCGTGGGCAAAGTTCCGAGAATTGATAGCAACTCACTACACGGATACAACCATAGTGAGCATAGCGGCAAACGGCAAAGAGATGTCGTTTTCTTCCGATACGGGCATGGCGGAATGTTTGATAATTGGGCGCAAACTTGTAACAAACGAAGGGACAAGCCAACGGTCAGAGTTTATTTCACTACGCCGCAAGCCCGCCAACTTTGTCCACGCCTTGGAACTTGCAAATGGAATGTCGCACGATACGGAAGTTCGTCAGATTGAAGACGGACCATACGGAGGCAATTCGATTTACTGCGGTGAGGAACTTGCGGGCGAGTTGCTAATTGCGCCGACTGATGACTATAAGAATGGCTGGGGCTCTGCGCGTATCGCAGACGTATCAGTGGCACAGACCGCGCATGCGTTGTCCAATGGCAAGCTGTGGCTGCCCACAGATCTTGTTGGGATTGATATGAACATGGCTCAATTGAAGGATGTAGGGCAACGGGGGCTGCACCATGGCTTGATAGCAGTACGGTCATCTGGTGGCCCATTTGACAGGGCGACACCTAGCCAAACATCAACATATCCTGCCATGTGGAATCATAATAACAAGAACGAGAAACGAATAGTCTGCGAACCTGATTCGCAACTGCGAGTCAGGCAGGGCATGGAAGAAAAGGCGGCTACGGTCTGGGCAAGAGCAAGTCGTTCACATCTGAACGCCGAATACACATTTGGGGCGCAGCCTCTTGGCGTAGCGTTCACCGAGCGAAAATCAATGGGCGGCAGGGTATGGCCTAATGTCCTATTCGACGATGAACAGTACGACTACGCATTCGCCGTATGGGGCAACAGTACGCTAGGCTTGCTCTCATACTGGTGGCATTCCAGCCGTCAGCAGTCCAGCAAGGCGGGCATGACTGTAACCGCTGTTGAGACCCTCCCCATCCTTGACCTCTGCGCGCTGACGGACGAGCAGCACGGCATCGCCAAGGACATCTTCGACGAGTTCCGCGAGCGCGACCTGAAGCCGGCGTACCTTGCCGACGCCGACCCGAACCGCGCGCTGCTTGACTGGCGCGTCGTGTGCGACATGCTCGGCTTTGGGGAGGATGTGTACGAGGGCGTGCGGCTGCTTGCGGCGAAGTGGTGCGCGGAGCCGTCTGTGCATGGTGGGAAGCGGCGGCCGAGGAGAGCGCGGCTGGTGGTGTGATGGGGGGAGAAGGCGAAGTAGAGAATGCGATTGCGCTAGAGGTTTAGAACAGTGCCAGAGGCATAGAATCAGAAATCTAAGTATAGTGTAGGTTCGGGCAATCTTTCCACATAGCGCATTCTTACGATAGTACCGTCAAATGTGTACCATATTCGTAATGCAGGAACTCCGTCATGAATCAGTCGGTATAAGTTTGAACCCCTCACACGGTCAAGCTTTGTAGGAATTCGGGCGATGATAAACTCAATACCAACTAAACGATTGTCGCGCGCTATTGGATCCGGTTCGATTTTGGCGAACTCTTGCTCAAATAATTCGTCGTAAACCACCTCATAGGGGATAGCTGCGTATATTGGATTGTCGCTACCATCCATGCTTTTTCATCAACTCCAATCCATGAGCATTTTCAAATTCGTCCATTGGAGGATTTTCAACAAAAACAGTGGAATATGGAATTGAAACATATTCTCCTGATTGCTCGCCCTCTGCCGTAGCAGCTTGCCAACCCAAGAATATGTGCGAAATCTCGCTGGTTTCATCAGCGTTATAGCCGCGCAAAATGTCAATGACTTTGTCAACTAACGCTATCTCACTAGCCGAGAAAACATCGTAGTCAGGATCTCTTAACGCTATGGTGCGGTGCTGCCGCCGTTTAGACAGAGATATATCCCCATCCGCTATCATCTGGTCTCGAACAGGCAACAACCTACGCGGCGCCGGCCCGTAAGGCAATGCAAAGTAGTCAGATCCTGTGATAGGCTTGCCATTTGTCTTATATGCCAAAAAGTCTGAAAAAAACAGGATTTTATTTAGCTTAGTCGCATTATAGTAAAGGTCATTCTCACACTTCTCGGATATGTAAACTATCAACTCTCTGAACTTTTTCTCGTCGTAGGTTGGATGCAAATCGTGTGCCATAATCATCCTTCCTCTAAAAAGTTATGAGGCCTCGTCAATTAAAAAGGATATATGTTCTCACACTCTTGTGGTAAATCTAGTTTAGCACCTATCCATTGGATGCGCCAATAAACTAACGACGGCACCGCCCCGAACCGCACGCTGCTGGACAGGCGCGTTGTCTGCGACATACTGGGCTTTGGGGAAGATGTGTATCGCGGGGTGCGGCTGCTGGCGGCGAAGTGGTGCGTGGAGCCGTCGGTGCATGGTGGGAAGCGGCGGCCGCGGGGGCGTGGCTGGTGGTGTGATGGCTATTATTGAAGATGCGAAGGTGAAGCCATAAAGATGTGTCGCTCTATGCTATGATAAATCAGACGGCTTTCCAAAATGAAGATAACTATGGCGGAAAGAAGCAACTAATTGGCAGCGCAATTCTTGGAATATCTACCGCACTTGTCGTAATTCCATTGGCGTTACTTTTCGTCATAAGTCTCCCCTTTGGAAGTACGCCCACTTTCATACAGCAAGTGATTGCTGTGCCCTTGATACTCGGCGCAGTTGGCCTGGGCGACGGCATGGCCGTCGCTAAGGGAAATTAGTATTTGCCAACATCGCAAGGGAGCCGGCCCAATGGCACAATATCAGTTTGACTACATACTATACCCGCCCGAACTATCCACCGATCCCGAAATGTACATGGCGGAGATTCCCGCCCTGCCCGGCTGCCAAGCATGGGGCAACACCGAAGAAGAGACAATCGAGTTCCTCAAGGATATCGCCGCCAACTTCGTCGAACTCTACGGCGAACTCGACTTGGAACTGCCGCAAGACGCTATTCCCGGCGACATAGATAGGTCGCGCATCAAGACGGACAAAGTGCTGGTTTGACATACCGAGACTTCACCGCCAAACTGCGACGGTTAGGTTGCGAGTTCAAGCGAAACGGAGCCGATAGCCACCGCATCCGGTTCAATCCTGCCACCAGAGGACTTACGTCCATACCCGACAAAGGGACAAGAGACCTGCCAATAGGGACAAGACGCCGCGTCCTCAACCAACTTGGCATATCCAGGCAAGAGTTCAACCGCGCCTAACTTTGAGCGACCATGAAAGAATTCACCAGCGTCAATCCCCGCAATGCGAAATAACCCTGCCCGACGAAGTCAGGCGCGCGCTGACGGACGAGCAGCTCGCCATCGCCAAGGACATCTTCGACGAGTTCCGCGAGCTGGACTTGCAGCCGGCGTATCTAGCGGACGCCGACCCGAACCGCGCGCTGCTGGACAGGCGCGTGGTGTGAGGGAGGCGCTATTCAATGCCGTCTTATTTCACCTATTGTCATCCCACATTAAGGTTTCTGCTGTCCATTGTTCGTTTCAGAAAGCGATTGCAAGCTTTGCACCATCTCGCTCATGTTTTTAGGGTTTTCAAGCATAGCTTTCAGCAGCATCATGCCAGCCTGATATTGCATACTCACTTTCTCCGGGACTGCCGTTTCCTTCAAAATGGTTGTAACAGTTTCAAGCAATTGCTGTTGATTCGCAGATACAGTAGTCTCTATGACCGCTGCACTCTTATTTATCTCCGCTAGTACGTCTTTGGTTTTCTCATAGTTTTCTCTGCTCTCGCGCTCGGCAGATTTACTTATCCAAATCGCGACTATCGCAAGAACAATGGAAACAACTCCTGTCACGAACGAAATCATAGGGAAGTAACTTTCCACGGTACGATACTTTCTGAACACCATAGACCTGATATACTGTCCAAGCATCACTATAACGATTATTTGTTCGTGCGACAAGGCAATTTTGATGTGGGGAAAATGTAATATATCGCCTATAATCGGGTACGGAGGCAAAAGAATGAAAACCACATTGAAATTAGACGACGACATTGCCGACTTCCTGCAAGAGCAGAGCCATATCCAGGACAAACCATTGGAGCAGGTCGTCAACGAAACCCTGAGGCTCGGCATAACCCGAATCCCAAAGCGCGTGGACGCCGCCAAGCCGCCGTTCCGCGTCAAGCCCAACAAGAGCGGCCTGGCTGAGGGCGTGGACCCGCTACACTTGAATCGCCTTATCGACGACCTCGAAGTCGAAAATTATCTCGCATGGAACGAACCCAACATCAACCCGTCGCCAGACGAGATGAGCCTTGAAGCCGCCTATGGCTCAGTGAAACCGTCGAACATGCCTGAAGACTTCAACGAAATCACCGCAATCGCCAAGCAAGCCAAAGCGGAAGAGACGGCACAAGAGTTGAACGACGAATGGAATTATTAGACACCAACGTCATCCTCCGCTACCTTACTAAAGACGATGAAGCCAAAGCCGAGGCATGTTACGAACTGTTTGAGCAGGCAAGGCAGGGCGACAAAGCACTCTTTACCTGCGAGGCAATTATTGCGGAAGTCGTATATGTCCTCTCTTCCCCAAACCTATATCAACTTAGTCGCAATGACATCAGGGCGCGCTTGCTGCCCATAGTCTCATTACAAGGCTTGAGAATACCTAACAAATCCATATACATCCGCGCACTAGACATCTATGTTTCTCATCCACAACTGGACTTTGAGGACGCAATCGCGGTGTCGTATATGGAACGCATCGGTCTAACGCAGATTGTGAGCTACGATAGAGATTTCGACCGGATTGAGGACATCGAGCGCATTGAGCCATAAGGCCGCTGCGGGGGCCGCCCTTGTGCTCTTGTCCCATATCATCCGTTCGCTATCCGTTCTGCGGCAAAGGTCAATGTCAATCCCCCGCTCCGCCATTTGCCGCTTTCGCTTGCCTCTTGTATAGTGCTTTTGTTATACACTTGATAAACAACACCATATTTTGGTGTGTATTATTTGGCGCACAGAACGGATGGCAGGTGAGATTATGCCTCAAGAGATTAATTTGCAGATGGTTACGCGGGACGATGTGGCGCGCATTCGGCGCTGGCTGCAAGACGAAGAGGTGGCGGAGTCGTGGTTCGGGCGCTACGCGTATGGCGACCCGGCGCACTTGGGCTACCATCCCGAGGAGATGGACGATGTGGACGAGGAGGAGTGGGTGCATGTCTTCGACAATCCGGAGCATCGAATCCTGTCGATTTACAGCCCGGAAGCAGGGCATATCGGCGAGGTTCACCTCGCCATCGAAGAGTCGCTCGGCGATGGGCAGCTATCGATTCTCATCGGGCGCAAGGATTTATGGCATCACGGCTATGGGTCGGCGGCGGCGCGGCGCGCGCTGGAAACGGCGTTCAACGAATACGGGCTTTACCGCGTCTGGGTCGATATTCCGGAGTACAACACCGCCGCGCGGAGCATGTTCGCGCATTTGGGCTTCACGCACGAAGGCACGCTGCGCAAGAGCCGCCCGCACGAAGGCGCGCGCTTCGACTCGGTGGTGATGGGCTTGCTGGCGAACGAGTATATGCCGCTGGACAGCGCGTCTGTCCAAGCGATCCCGCGCGTGTAGCGTGTACGATGACGCAGAAGGGCACACAGGTGAGGCGAGAGTGTTATACGAAGCCCAAGCCGGCAACCTCACTATGGTTGCAAGCGGCGATACGATGATAACCCGCCGGATGTCAGTCTTCCGCGAGGACGGCTTCGAACGTCTGCGGAAGTTGTTCCAAGATGCGGATGTGGGGTTCACCAACCTAGAAATGCTAATGCACGAGTACGAGCATTCGCCGGGCATGGCGGGCGGCACTTACACTGCGTCCGACCCGAAGAACCTGCGCGAGCTGGAGTGGATGGGCGTCAACCTGGTGTCATGCGCGAACAACCATAGCTACGACTACGGCGAAGGCGGCTTGCTGACGAATCTGGCGCATCTGCGCGAGTCCGATCTTGTTCATGCCGGCACTGGACGCAACCTGAGCGAGGCGCGCGCGCCGGCGTATTTGGACACGGCGAATGGCAGGGTCGCGCTTATATCGGCGTCGTCCACATTCGCGGAGGCGGGTCGCGCGCTGAACCAGCGGCCGGACATCAACGGGCGGCCCGGCTTGAACCCGCTGCGATTCAGCACGACGCACATCGTTGACCGGCCTGCGTTCGATGCGCTGCTCCGCGTCAACGCCGAGCTGGGCTTGGAGGCGCAGCGTAACGCTCTCCGCAACTTCCGCCATCCGGGCGCGATACCGGAAGATACGGACAGCCGCATGGTGTTCTTGGACAATGTGTTCGCGTTGGGCGAGGAGTTCAAGGTCAACACGCAGCTCAACCGCAGCGACCTGATAGACAACCTGAAATGGGTGCGGGATGCGCGCCGCATGGCAGACTGGGTAATGGTGTCGGTGCACTGCCACGAAAGCGGCGACCACCGCGATGAGCCGCCGCAATTTTTAGTGGACTTCGCGCACGCTTGCATCGACGAAGGCGCGGATGTGTTCGTCGGGCACGGGCCGCATACTACGCGCGGCATAGAGATATACAAAGACCGCCCTATAATGTACAGCCTGGGCAACTTCATCTTCCAGAACGACACTGTGAAGTGGCAGCCGTCGTACAATTACGAAAGCGTGACGCTGGACGCGGACGCGACGCCGGCGGACTTTTACGATGCGCGCAGCGACCACGACAAGCGGGGATTTCCGGCGGACGCGCTGTATTGGGAGAGCGTGGTGGCGCGCTGCGAGTTCAAGCGGGAGTCGCTGCACAGCCTGACGCTGCACCCTATCGACCTGGGACACGGCAAAAAGCGTTCGCAGCGCGGCAGGCCGCTGTTGGCGTCGTCCGGAGTCAGCCGTCGTGCGCTAGAGCGCCTAAAGCGCCTATCAGAGCCGCTCGGTACCGACATCCGCATAGAACGCGGCGTAGGGAAGGTGCGGTTATAGCGTCAGGCGGTGCAAGCGGCGCGAATGTGCATCGCTATCATCCTAGCAGCCTTCATCCGTGATGCAGAAAAGGATGTGCATTCAAGCCTATACCGCATATTCGAAACGCAGTGAGGAATCTGAAATATCCGAGCGCGTTACATCTACGACTGTGGATAGGGTTTAAGGC
The DNA here is from genome assembly GCA_009838595.1 of Chloroflexota bacterium. Classification (GTDB taxonomy): domain Bacteria; phylum Chloroflexota; class Dehalococcoidia; order Lucifugimonadales; family JADFKI01; genus Bin90. The sequence goes on from VXRI01000131.1 coordinate 10,083, forward strand.
TTGACGCTCGGCATACGGTGGCATGATCAATCTCGGCATGGTCAATCTCCATGAAGGGGAAGAGACGATTGGAATCGGGCAGTTATGTTCACCGAAAAATAACATGCAAAATGCCAGCAGTTATCTTCAACCACTGGCATTATCCTGGAATCACCCACGACGCCCGCCGGGAATCACCCATGAATCCATGATTAGGATAGCGTGTAGAAACGACGGACACAACAAGAGTTACTAAAAATCTGGAGATCAACTTTGACCCTCTACCTAACCGAAGCCGAAGTCAACCAAATCCTGACGATGGAACTCACCCTTGAAACCGTCGAGCAAGCCTTCAGGCTGCTATCCGATGGCGGCGCTACCAATAGCCCGCGTTCGCGCATTCGGCTGCCGGCGGGTGGGCTGTTCAACTTCATGTGCGCGGCGGCTCCCGGCGCGGGCGTTATGGGTCTCAAAGCGTATGGCGTAGTCCCCGGCAACCCCGTCAAGTTCTATGTGCAGCTGTTCAGTACGGACACGGGCGAACTTCTGGCGCTGCTGGAAGCGGGCGACCTGGGGCAGGTTCGCACCGGAGCGGCAAGCGGTGTCGCGACGAAGTACATGGCGCGCGAGGACGCGGCGAGCGTGGGCATCATCGGCTCAGGGTATCAGGCGCGCACGCAACTCGAGGCGGTGTGCAAAGTGCGCCCCATCACACGCGCGCGCGTGTTCAGTCGCAACTCCGAGCGCAGAGAGCGATTCGCCACAAGGATGGGCGAGCGTCTGAACATAGACATATCCGCCGTAGATAACGGCGAGGAGTGCGTGGCGGACGCGGATGTGGTCATCACGATGACGAGCGCGAATCGTCCCGTGCTCAACGGCGAGTGGCTCAAGCCGGGGACGCACATCAACGCGGCTGGCGCGAACCACTGGATGCGGCGCGAACTAGACGGCAACGCGGTGCGCCTATCAGATGTCATAGTAACAGACGACATAGAGCAGGCAAAGATGGAATGCGGCGACCTGATTTACCCTGCCGAACTCGGTTCGATTCGTTGGGAGCAGGTGCGCAGCCTAGCCGATGTAGTCGGCGGCACGGCATCCGGGCGCAACACGGACGACGACATAACGCTGTTTGAGTCACAGGGGCTTGCGGTGCAAGACATTACCACGGGGATACGAATATATCAGATGGCGTTAGAGCGCGGCATAGGCGCGGCGATGCCGTAACCGTCCTAGAAGTGGTGTGGAGTTTCGGACGGAGTGAGAAAGGCGCGGGGAGTTACGATTTCAGACATTGAGTGACTACGCCGCCAATTCCCTCAGCAACAGACCGTCTTCACCACTCCATACCCCTGCGTCAGCCACATGCCGTTGAACATCTCCGCGACACTCTTGTATCGCCTTGTGCCTTATCTCCGTTTTCACGAGGACATGCCTTACTCCTTCCCATCATTCGCTCCATTTTATTGTTCGCCGAGGGTAGCCCTCTAACTTGTTTGTATCTCGTCCGACTCCTCTACTTGATTGTAAAGGTTCTTCATCGGCTTATCGCCGCGCGTGCTTGTGAAAATCTACTCTGGCGCAATGCGGACATATCGAAGGACGAGTGTTGGGGTATTCCTTGACCTCCGGAAGGCTAAATCGTACTCTTGGCATTGGTCGGAACTCCTAGATACGGTGAGCATTCTTCGCCATCACTTTATCATCAGAGTCCCCGCCATATTGCTATCACGCCTTCTTGCGGACGATTACGGCAAGAGCGGCGGGGATTAAGCGAATGACTATCGCCTCCGCTTGACATAGGGATGAGTTAGGCGCACACTTTCACACGCGAATCAGCCGCTGGCTGACGCGTTTTGACATATCTAATTCCAAAGACGGCATGAACACAGGAGGAAACGATAATGGCGCTGACACCTGCCATTTTGGAAATGGGAATGGGCATAGACTTGCACGGGCGGAACTACACAGAAGCCGCCAAGCGCGCGACTTGGAACGCTGTGCACCAGAGCAGCCTGATGTTTCTCGGCTTGCTCGGACCTGACACATCCAAAGAGATGATAGTAGAAGTAACGATTGCGATTCCAAATCCGGACGCTGTTGACCAAGACGAAGTGCTAAGCGTGCTACCCCACGGCAAAGGCGTGCTCAATGTGGTGCAGGGCGGCTTGGAAATCGAGCCGCGGGAAGGCTCAGGCGATTTCACCGTAATGGCGAATGCTGCCGTCGTCGTAAAGGTCGATGTCGAATGATTGCCGCAATTGACCAGGGCCTTTCGGTTATTCTTGTCATTTCGAGCGCAGCGAAAAATCTAAAAGCGCCGACAGTGGCAAACCTTGTTTCTTTGCCTAGATTTTAGACACTTCACTCCGTTCAGGGAAACAACCGAAAGATCCCACGCAATAGACACTTCCATTGATTCCTTCTCTTTATAGAGCATTATCTCTAAAGGGCAGACTGATAATATCTCGTTTTGAATTGCCGTAACTGACGCCTGCCAGTAGAAGGGGACGCCGGCACATTGCCTAAGGACGACTTCAAGTTCAAGCACAGCCTGCGTGTGCGCTGGGGAGAGTGCGACGCGCAGCGGATTGTGTTTAATGCGCAATATGTGAACTACATCGAAGTCGCGCAGGCGGAGTACTTTCGCAATATCGGCATTTCGCATTACAGCGACGAAGTGCGCGCGCGGTTCGATCTTGCCACTGTCAAGGCTACTTTGGAATTTCTAGCGCCCGTGCGCATCGACAATATGCTTGATGTGTACACACGCGTCTCACGCATCGGCAACAGTAGCGTCACATTCATCACCGAGATGTACATTCAGGGCAAGGATGCGCCGTGCAACCGTGCCGAGGCGATTTACGCCAACTTCGACGCTGCTACGGGCGTGCCGCGGCGTGTGCCGGATGATATACGCGAGGCGGTGCGGCAATTTGAGGGCTGGCAGTATTAGGACCGCGCTGCCCCGTCCTAACCTTCCCCCCAAGGGAGCTTACAAGGGTATGTATTTGGCATTTCAGGCATAATTTCGTGGCAAATGCGGCAAAAACGCCTGAGGAAAGACAATTACACAAATACCATCAGCCAGCCCACTTCCGCTTTCGCGGGAATCTAGAGGGTCGCGGAGTTACAGGCGTTCTGATGATTTTCACCTCACCCTAACCCTCCCCCTTTGGGGGAGGGAACTTTTTTATATGCCTTTGTCAGCCCAAAGGGGGAGGGGATGTATTGCAAATGGGCGCGAGAGTTTATGCAGGTGCAATTTTGACAATGACGCGCTGTTCGTCGGGGGTGCGGAGCGGGTATTCGTCCACGCCGAGGTATTTCTTGGCGAGCGCGTCGATGTGCGCGTCTGCGCCTTCGTGCGCGAATTCCACGACACGCCCGCGAATCGTAACCTGCTCGTAGGGATTGTCCGCATCGGTAACGGCGATGGCGACTCGCGGATCGCGCCGCAGGTTCTCCGTCTTGACGCGCCCTTCGGCGGTGTTGAATATGACATGCTCGCCGTCGGTGTCTATCCACACGACGGTGGCTTGCGGCGAGCCATCGGGCATCACGGTGGCTATAGTGGCGATGTTCTTGCCCTCGTTAAGCATCTTAATGGCGTCCGCGCTTAGTTTGTTCATATCTGTGCCTCCAGTTGAGTTTTACTCTGTTCGCTGCGGCTTTTGCTCACTTCCCATAGCAAGTGGGGATTGTTGCGCCGAACGGACCCGACGGCTTCTTCCGATATATCCAATATCACAAAGCAGTCCGAGGCTACATTTCGGTCATTGCCGCCCTTTTATGTAGTATATGAAAGTCTTGCCATTAGCGAGCACGCATAGGATACCCTTGTAACAGCCAACGAAATCTAGGTTCTGTTGACAATTCTATATTTCAGCCCGTCTTCCTACTTCCGCAGGAATCCAGTAGATTTCAGATAGCGCAAACATCATAAATCGGCTGCATTTACAGCTCTGGATTCCCGTTCTCCGTTTTCACGAGGTCAGACTTCACCGGAATGACGCAAATGTCAACATAACCTAGCTCTATCCTCGCAAAAATGGACGCCTGATAAGTTCCATCAGGCAAAGGCATTCCGTCGGATTCCGGATGAAGATTTTGCTGGCGGTCCGGGTAGTCATAGTCATGGAC
>VXRI01000009.1 GCA_009838595.1 Chloroflexota bacterium
GTACCCGAATACTGGCGTTTCGACCCCACTGGCGGCGAACACTACGGAAAGCCTCTGGTTGGAGAGCGGTTGTTAGATGGCGAGTATCAGCCTTTCAATCTAAATGCCAATTCTGACGGCTTGACCTTTGGGTATAGCCCTATTCTGAATATCAACCTGTGCTTGCAAGAAGGCAGGCTTACTTTCCAAGAACCGGACACGGGGCGCTATCTAACCAATTTGGAGGAAACACAAGACGTCCAGGAAACCCATCAGACAACCCTCGCCACACAGGAAGCCGCTCTTGCGGCGGAGCAAGCAGCACGACGCGAAACCGAGCGCACATTAGCACAAGAGCGCGCCAGAGTACGAGAATTGGAGGAGCGGTTGCGCCGTTCCAATACATCAGAATAATCGAGAGAGGTAATCGAAAGAAATGCCAAAGATGACAGGCGGCCAGGCGTTGGCGAAGCAGCTCCATCGTGAGGGAGTGCGCGTAATATTCGGGCTGCCGGGCGTGCAGCTCTACCACGCGCTCGACGCCCTGGCGGAAGAGACCGACATCAAGTTCATCACCACGCGCCACGAACAGGCGACGGCTTATATGGCGGACGGCTATTCACGCGCGGGCGAAGACATCGGTACGGCGCTCGTGGTGCCGGGCCCCGGATTGCAGAACGCGTCGGCGGCTATTGGCACGGCGTACGCGGCATCGTCGCCCATTATGGTCGTCGCAGGGCAGGTGGAACGCGACCTGATTGGCGTTGACCGCGGCGTGCTGCACGAGATCAACGATCAGTTGGACACCATCCGCCCGGTCACGAAGTGGGCGCAGCGTATCCTAGACCCGCGCGATGTTCCTGATGCGGTTCACGAGGCGTTCTACCAGCTGAAGTCCGGAAGGCCCCGCCCGGTCGAGATTGAGATCCCGCCGGAGACGCTCGCCGAAGTGCAGGATGTAGAGCTGCTGGAGCCTGTCAACTACCAGCGTCCCGCCGCAAGCGCGGAATCCGTTCAGGAAGGCGCGCGCATAGTGGCGAACGCAAAGAATCCGCTGATATACGCGGGCGGCGGCGTTAACCTGTCCGGCGCGAACGCTGCACTGCTTGCACTCGCAGAGCATCTGCAAGCGCCTGTCATCGAGACGGCAGAGGGTAAGGGCGCCATTTCAGACAGGCACTACCTGTCGCTTGGCGTGCCGCGCCGCATCGATCCGTATCACGACTATATGTCAGAACACGATGTCATACTCGCCGTCGGCACTCGCATCCAGACGCCGCAGATTTTGCGCGGGCAGCGTGTCGTGCAAATCGACATCGACGAAGCCGAACTTGGGCGCAACTACGAGAACACATTCGGCATCGCGGGCGACGCGAAGGCAACGCTTGAAGATATGTTGAAGGTCGTATCTTCACTCAAGCCCGCTCAGCCAAGCCGCGAAGCTGAGATACACGAAGTCCGAGACCAGTTCTTCGGCGCAGAACGCGAGCTTGAGCCACTGCATTCGCTGTCCAACGCGGTGCGCGCCGCAATGCCGGACGACGGCATTCTGGTAGCCGGCATGACACAGGTCGGTTACTACAGCCGCACGCGCTTCCCCGTGTTTGAGCCGAACACATACTTAACATCGTCGTACTTTGGCAATCTGGGCTTCGCATATCCGTGCGCGCTTGGCGCAAAGGTCGCCTGCCCTGACAAGGCGGTCGTCGCGGTCTCCGGCGACGGCGGCTTTATGTACAACGTGCAAGAACTCGCGACCGCGGTAATGTACGGAATCAATGCGGTGGTAGTGGTGTTCAATGACAGTGCTTTTGGCAATGTGCGGCGCGACCAGTCGGACCGATTTAACGGCCGCATCTACGGCTCTGAGCTGCACAACCCGGACTTCGTAAAGCTCGCCGAGTCATTCGGCGCGAGAGGCGTTCGCGTGGGCAAGGAAAACGCCGATGAACTGCAATCCGCCCTCGAAGAGGCGCTAAATATCGATGCGCCGACCCTAATCGAAGTGCCTATGGGCGTGATGCCGTATCCGTACTAGGCTAGGAAACGAAACTAACAGCGATATACGGGATAGCCAGGATTAACCACCATGCGAATGTCCAAGATGTTCGGAAAGACACTGCGCAACGACCCGGCGGAAGCCGAACTTGCCAGCCACCGCCTGATGATGCGCGCGGGCATGATTTATCAGGCGTCCGCAGGTGTGTATAGCTACATGCCGCTGGCGCTGCGCTCTCTGCGGAAGATCGAGCAGATTATACGCGAAGAGATGGACGCCGCAGGCGGGCAGGAAGTGCAGATGTCCGCGCTACAACCGCTCGAGTTCTGGGTCGAGTCCGGACGTAGCGCGGCGATGGGCAGCGAGCTTTTCCGGCTGCACGACCGCCGTGACCGCCCGCTCGTGCTCGCGCCAACGCACGAAGAACTGCTGACATACATGGTCAAGGCAAATGTGCACAGCTACCGCGACTTGCCGCTCATCGTGTATCAGATACAGACGAAGTTCCGCGACGAGCCACGACCGCGCGGCGGGCTTATCCGTGTGCGCGAGTTCGACATGAAGGATGCGTATAGTTTCGATGTCGATCAGGATGGGCTGGATGTGAGCTACGACGCAATGGCGCAAGCGTATCGTAACATTTTTAGCCGATGCGGCCTGGACACCATCGAAGTTGAGGCGGACAGCGGCGCAATCGGCGGCAAGGACTCCACGGAGTTCATTCTGGTCGCAGACGCGGGCGAGGACACCGTGGTCATCTGCCAGACCGGACATTACGCGGCGAACGCTGAGAAGGCGGTGTTCGCCAAGCCGCAGCAGGACGCCGAACCTTTGCTTCCTGTCGAGGAGGCGCATACGCCCGGCATAAAGACCATTGAAGAACTGTGCGAATATCTCGAGGCGCCTGCGAGCAAAACGCTCAAGGCGGTCTTCTATATGACCGGCGGTGAGTTGGTGTTCGTGGTGATTCGCGGCGACTTGGAAGTGAACGAAGTCAAGCTGTCGAATGTGCTAGGCGGCGCGCCGGACCTTCGTCTTGCCACACACGAAGAGGTGGCGGCGCACGGGTTGACGGCGGGTTCCGCATCGCCCATCGGCGTCGAAGGCATCCGCATCGTCGCGGACGATTCCATTGATATGGGATCAAACTTCCTTGCCGGCGCTAACCGCCCAGACTACCACTTTCGCAACACCAACCACCACCGCGACTTCGAGGCGGACATCGTGGATGACATCGCGCTCGCGCAGCCCGGCGACGCCTGCGCCAAGTGCGGCATGAAGCTGATTATGCGGCGCGGCATCGAAGTCGGGCACATCTTCAAGCTCGGCACACGCTACAGCGATGTACTGCAAGCGCAATATCCGGACGAGAACGGTGAGCCGCACCTCATTCTGATGGGCTGCTACGGAATCGGCGTCGGACGGCTGCTCGGCGCCGCCATCGAGCAGAACCACGACGAGCGCGGCATGGTGCTGCCCTCGACCATCGCGCCATACGATGTCTCGCTTGTAGCGCTGAACATGCAAAACGACAGTGTGGCAGAATCCGCGCAGGCGCTCTACGACGAACTGCGCGCAGCCGGCATCGAAGTCCTTTTCGACGACAGAAACGAATCCGCCGGCGTAAAGTTCAACGACGCGGACCTAATCGGCTTGCCCGTCCGCCTAGTCGTCAGCACACGAAACATCCGCGAAGGCGTAGTAGAAGCAAAAGCCCGCGCATCAGATGACGCGGAGACGGTTGCTGCCAGAGACGTTATCGACAAAGTAAGGGCAATGCTGGCGAGCTAGTGGCTATTGTCAGAGTAATATCAGCGCGGTGCGGCGCTAAGTATCTGTCATCGTAAAGGTAAGAGCATTCCCGGAACACTAATGCAAATTAGTAGGTCAGGATGGCGCTCGCCGACCGTTGCTCGTCGCCAATAAAGCGACAACGCCCGCCGACTAGCCATTGTCCGCGAGAATAGCCCGCAGGAAGCGCCGCACTTCTGCTTCGTAGCGCATATTGTCGTGATTCCATGCGCGCGCGTGGCCGGCAGTGGGGAAACCGACATAACGCACTATGTCCTGCCGCGCATCCGCAAGACGCCTGCTGATTGGCGCTGGCACTTGCGCGTCTGCCTCGCCATGCAGGATGAGCACTGGCGCGCGAAGTTCGGACGCCCTGGCTAGATAGTTCATGCGCCGCCAGTCTATACCGAATCGTAGCGCGGCAATCGTCTTGCCCCACTTCACGATGAGGCGCGGATAGCCCCGCGAATCCCCCACGATGTCCAGTGTCGCGCCAAAGTCCAACAGCGGTGAATCCATCACCGTGCCGCGCACTTTGTCTGCAAGTGGGGATTTGCACAGCAAGTTGACGCACATACCGCCGCCCATACTGTAGCCGTACAGCACGAAATTGTCCGCGCCGTTGTCCAGCGCGTACTGCATTGCCGAATCCAAGTCGCGCCATTCTGCCATTCCTAGCCAGTGTTGCATGTCTGCGCTATCGGGGGCTTGCTCATCGTTGCGATATTCGATTGCCAGAATTGGTATCCCAGATTCGGCAAGCGTGGGCATTATGCGAAGCGATTCGTTTGGATGCGCCCCACGCCCGTGCGCGAACACTATCCATGTACTGCCGCTGCCCGGCACGAACCAAGCGCGGCATTCGCCCAACTCGGTGTTGTATCGTACCTGTTCATAGGCGATACCGTGTGCCGTCAGCGGATTTTCCGGATATGCGTAGAGGTCTAATCGCGCCGGTTCGTCCGCACCGATGGTTGCGGTTAGCGGTATGTATTCGCGCACTGCGTAGCCTATGCCTCGCTGCAATATGCGCCCGGTCTGCCCATAACCGCCCGCGCTCACTATGCCGAATATCCCATCATGGTGCAAATCTATCACGCTGCGCTGTGTGTCAACGGCACGAAGAGTTATGCGCCCATCGCCGGCGCTATGTGCAATTATGTCGAACGGCGGTGTCCGGTGGTCAGTCGATAGGCTGCCGGCGTGTATCAAGTTCGACAGGTGGATACCGTACGCGACGCCCACAATGACAAGCGCAATGGCGGCGATGGCAAGTACGACTAGCGCTAGTTCCATTCGTTACCCTCGCTGCCGTTTCTCGCGGATAATCGAGCGCTTGGGGAATAATGGAGCAACTCAGGCGGCACTTATGCTTCCGCCAGTTCGGATTCGACTTGCCGCACCTCTTCCATCAGCGCGATTAGCATGTCAGCCTCGTCCACGATGCGCGCCTTCTGCCCTTTGCGGAAAATGATCGCGCGACCGGCGCCGGCCGCTATGCCCACATCGGCATCTTTTGCCTCGCCGGGCCCGTTCACCTCGCAGCCCATCACAGCCACCTTGATGGGGGTTTTGATACTCCGCAGCAGCTCATCGACATTGTTCGCGAGCGCCCGCACATCGACATCCGCCCTGCCGCAACTCGGACAGGCAACGAGTGTTGTGCCTTCCTTACGCAGTTCGAGCGACTTTAGGATTTCCATGCCTGTGTAAATCTCTTCGCACGGGTCGTCGCTCAGCGAGACGCGGATTGTGTCACCGATGCCTTCGTACAGCAGCATGCCGAGTCCGATTGCGCTGCGGATGCTGCCTGATTTCGCCGTGCCCGCCTCCGTTATGCCCAAGTGGAACGGGTATGGTACCAGTCTTGCCAAGCGCTTGTACGCCTCAACGGTGGTGTCGATATCGAACGCCTTCAGTGAAATCTTGATGAGGTCGAAGTCCAGGTCTTCGAGGATGCCAATCTCCCACAGCCCAGTCTCAACCATATGATCAACGACGGTGTACTCGTCCTCGGACGCCTCGCCCGCCTTCGGCAGCATATTCACGCCGTCTTTGTGCCGCGACAGACCGCGCGTAACGCCGATACCACCGACCGGCGGGAGGCTGCCAAAGTTCACGCCAATGCGAATGGGCACCTGCCGCGCTTTCGCTTCCAAGACTACCGCCTCGACCTTTTCGCGGTCGCGGATGTTGCCGGGGTTGAGACGCAAGCAATCCACGCCGCTCTTCAGCGATTCCAACGCGAGTTGATAGTGGAAGTGGATGTCCGCAACGACAGGGATATTGACCTGCATCTTGATTTCTGCGAGTGCTTTGGCGGCTTCCATGTTCGGCACGGCGCAGCGAATAATTTCGCCGCCAGCATCCTCAACCTCGCGGATTTGGCGCACGGTAGCGGCGACATCACGCGTATCTGTCTTCGTCATTGATTGCACGCTCACCGGCGCATCGCCGCCAACCTTCACATCGCCGACATACAGGGGCTTTGTTACGCGTCTCTTTCGCACTCGCCTATCTCCATATCCGCTGTGGGGGATTGCCGTTCGGACTTGTCCGTTCTTAAGTTGATGGAAGATTGCCAGTAGAAGATTACCAGTATGGGATGTATCGCCCATTGCACCTGTGTGCCCTTACTTTGCCTTCTCCATAGATTGGTGAAAGATTGGCGAATGCCTAATATGGCATCAATTCTTCCTTAATTCTTATCGAAGTTTCGCCACTATTACGGTATCACGCTATCCCCGTTTATCAGCCGCAAAATATCGAAGTAGCTCACAACCACTATCAGGCCGATTAGCATTAGGAAGCCGACTAGGTGCGCCATGCCTTCGTAGCGCGGTGAGATGGGCTTGCCGCCGCGCAGGAACTCTAGCACCACGAACATTAGCCTGCCGCCGTCGAGTGCCGGGATGGGCAGCAGGTTGACGATACCCAGGCTTATGCTGATTATCGCCGTCAGCTGCAACAGCGGCGATATGCCGCTCTCCGCGACTTGCCCGGTTACGCGCGCGATACCGACAGGACCGGACAATCCGGGGTCAGGTCCGCCGGACACCCAGCGTGATATGCTCGACTGCGTTAGCGTGAGCACTTTCCACATCTGCTGGAACGACATCGGGACTGCTTGGAAGATGGAGTAGTCTCGCTCCACAAGCCGCGTGTCGTAGGTGCCAATCATCACGCCCATCGCGCCCTGCCGCATCGTGTCGCCGATTTGCAGGTTGGGCTGGTAGCGCCGGGCGTCCGTCAGCGTCACTTCGCTTGTCGGATCAACCACGCGCTCCACGACACGCAGTTCAGGCGGGTCAACGCGCGGCACAAGTATCGTGATTTCGTGGCTGCCGGATGTGGGTTGCGGAGCGGGCGGATTGCCTATGAACACGCCGCGCTGTATGGTTAGCTCGGTTGGCGAGCCTAGATTGGACATCGTTTCCTGCATCAGATCGGCGTGCGTGTCCAGCTCGCTGCCGTTCACCGCGACAATCGAATCGCCCGATGTCAGCCCTGCCTGTTCTGCTGGCGAGTTTGGGGCGACTGCGGTGATGACAACCCTTCCGCTCGGCACATCATGTGGCAGCGCAAACATTACTGCAAACACGATTATCGGGAAAATCAGGTTCACAAATGAGCCGGCAACCAGCACGATGGTGCGCTTCAATACCGACTGCGAGGCGAAACTCACCTCTTGCGGCACGATGGCGCGTAGCCGGCGGTCGTATGATTCGCGCGATTCCGGGTCGGACACAACAGAGTGGGCGTGTTCGGCGTACCGCAGCATGCCGGCGCGGTTATCCGGATTCTTCTTGTTTATCAGATCGACAAGATCCGCATAGCCATCGTCTATTTCCTGTTGCGTGGCGTTCGTCGCGACTTCGAGCAGCCCGTAATAGTCCGGAGGGTCGGCAGGCTCCATCTGTACATTCTTGATAAGCTCGTCGTAGGCGGCGCGCTTTTCCGGGTTGGACAGCTCGCTGTACGCGATTTGCAGCGTGTGCAGCATACGGTCGCGGCGCTCCGGTTCTCGCAGGTTGATAAGTTCGACCAACTCGACATACGACCGTCGGATGTCTTCTTGAGATGCGTCTCGCGGGACGGCGAACAAGCCGTAGAAGTCAGGATGGTTATGCCTGCCTCTTACGAGAATCACATTTTTCTCCGGCTTTTGCCGCACATACTTGCCCTCTTCGATGCCATCGCCGTGCTCTCCGACCATGCGCACGAAGCCGCCCAGCGGAATCCAATTTATGGAATAAATCGTGCCGCCCTGTGAAAAGCGCACGCCGACAAGTCGCGGAGGGAAGCCGAACCCGAACTCCTTAACCGTGATGCCAAACCACTTGGCGGTCAGGAAATGCCCCATCTCATGGATGAAGACGAGGAAGCCTAACACGGGAAATACGAGCAGCCATGAGGGAATATCGAACAAGAGATTTATACCTCCACTGTGTTTGCGGCGCGCTGCCGCGCGGTTGCAGCGGCGTCTAGCGCGTCCTGCAAGGTTGGCTCTTCGATGTTGCGATGGTCGCGTAGCGCGTCCGCGATGACTTCCTTAATTTCCAGGAAGCCAATCTTGCCGTCTAGGAACATGTCCACGGCGACATCGTCCGCGCCGCATAGTGCGGCAGGCCAAGTGCCGCCGCGCCGCGCAACTTCTAGGGCGAAGTAGAAGCACGGATAGCGCGCTTCGTCCATAGGCTCGAAGTTTAGCGCTCCGGTGGCGAGCGGGTCGAACGGCGTGATAGAGGGATTGCGCAGGCGGCGCGGATAGAAGAGCGCGTATTGGATTGGCAGGCGCATGTCCGGCGGGCTTATCTGCGCTTTCACCGATCCGTCCACGAACTCCACCATCGAATGAATCATGCTCTGCGGGTGAATGACCACATCGATGTCGTCCCATTCCACACCAAAGAGCCAGTGCGCTTCGATGACCTCAAACGCTTTGTTCATCATCGTTGCGGAATCCACGGTTATTTTTGCGCCCATACGCCATGTTGGATGGCGCAGCGCCTGTTCGCGCGTAACGCCGGCGAGCAGGTCAAGCGGCGTATCACGGAATGCGCCGCCGGACGCAGTAATAAGCAGCTTGGAAATCGTCCTGTCTTCGCCGCGCAGGCACTGCCATATCGCGTTCGGCTCGCTGTCCAAAGGCAGCAACGAGACACAATGTTCACTCGCTGCGCGGGTAACCAACTCGCCTGCGATGACGACCGTTTCCTTGTTGGCGAGAGCGATGTCCTTGCCTGCCTCTATGCCGGCGAATGTAGCAGGGATGGCGACATCGCCCGTCGTCGCCGCGACGACTATATCCACATCGGCGCTGGACGCCATATCATCGATATTGCTGCTCGCGCAGCCGTGTTCGTCAAGAAACGCCTTCTCGAACTCGCTGCCCTCGCAGTATGCCATCGCAGGGCGAAACTCGCGTATCTGCTGAGCGAGAAGGCTATGACTTCTGCGCGCGGCGAGGCCCACTACACCGAAATCGTCCGGAAAAGCGCGAACTATGTCCAGCGTCTGTGTACCAATGGAGCCTGTGGAGCCTAGAACGGCAAGCCCTTTTATTGCACTATCCATATCACGAAATAGTAAGTGGCAGGCACGGCTAACGCGATGGAGTCTATCCTGTCGAGAATGCCGCCATGCCCGGGTATAAGAAAGCCGGAATCTTTGACGCCCGCTTTACGCTTTAAGCGCGACTCAACGAGATCGCCGATTTGCGCGAGCGCGCCGATAAGCGCGCCCAATAGCAGCGCCTGCCATATTATAACATTCAAGCCGAGCAGGCTGTTAGCGAGGACGCAGGCAGCCACTGCGCCCACCATACCGGCGACTGAGCCTTCGCGTGTCTTGTTTGGGCTGATGTTTGGCGCGAGCGGCGTCTTGCCGATGGCGCGTCCAACAAGATACGCCGATGTGTCCGTTGCGAACACTACGGCAAGCAGCAGGAATACCCACTCTCTGCCTTGCTCTAAGTTGCGCAGCATCGGCGCATAGAATAGGAAGCCGGCCGCATAATGCGAGACCGCGAGCGTGGTCGTAATCGGAAATCGCATCCGCATTTTTGGGTATTCGCTGAAAGCGTCATCGTCTTCATCCGCGCGCTCGTTCCTAGTAATGAGCAGAATGTATGTCAGTCCGCAGGACACGATTGCTAGTAGATACTCGTTGTAGAACCTGGTGATTCTGTCATACAGACCTTCGGGGCGCGCATCAAGGGATTCCACAGCCATGGTCTGCGCGCCGATCATCATGAACGCAGTCAGTATGACGGGAAATCCGACATGAAAAACGCTTGTCCACCGTCTCACAAGAAGCCAAGTTTCGATTGTGGCGATGACGCAGACGATGAATATGAACGCGGTGAACCAGTAGAGTTTCTGCTCCGGCGGACCATACCAAACTACGAATATGATCAAGGGCAGCCCGACAGTGGCGCTGGCTAGTCTGATAATCACGCAGCCCTCCCCTGATTAGTCAGGCATGGCTTTGCCAAAGACTACCGCACTTCGCCGAAACGCCGCTTGCGCCCGGCATAGGCGTCGAGCGCATTATCAACTTCGGATTCGTCGAAATCGGGCCATAGCACCGGTGTTGTGTAGTACTCGGCGTACGCAGCTTGCCAAATGAGAAAATTGCTCAGCCGCTGCTCGCCCGACGTGCGAATGATAAGGTCGGGGTCCGGCATCTCGCCGGCGTACATATACTGCCGCAGCAAGTCTTCGCTGACATCTTCCGCCCGCACGCCGTCGGCAATCATGGAGCGCACGGCTTGCACAATCTCCGCCCTGCCACCATAGTCGAAGGCTACGCACACCGTCATCCGTGAGTTGTGTTTAGTTAGCTCGACGCTTTCGCAGATAGAGCGGCGCATCTCGGGTGGCAAGCGGTCGAGCCTGCCAATGTGCCGCAGTCGAATGCCGCCGCGGTGTAGCTCATCAACCTCGCTGCGAATGACTTCGTTGACAATTGCGAGCAGCGCCTGCACTTCTGCGCTCGGTCGATTCCAGTTCTCGGTGGAAAACGCGTACAGCGTCAGGTACTGCACGCCGCGCTTGGCGAACGCCTGGATGATGCGGCGGATGTTCTCGGTACCGGCGCGATGTCCTTCGTTACGGCTCATGCCACGCTGGGACGCCCAGCGCCCGTTGCCGTCCATGATGACCGCGACATGGAGAGGAGGCGGCTCCGGCGTCCGTGAGCGTGCAGACAGGTCGGGAGTGATGGTCGGTTCCACTTGTGTGGCCATTGGTCAGAGGCTGGCGCGCCTCATACCTCCATAACTTCTGCTTCCTTCTCTTGCTTCATTTCTTGCATCTGGCCGGAGAAGGCGTTGGTAATTTCCTGCAGCTGCTCCTGCATGTAGCGGCTTTCATCTTGGGAAATCTCCTTGTTGCGCTCCATCGCGCGAAACTCTCCCAGGCTGTCGCGGCGAATGTTGCGGATCGACACCAAACCGTCTTCCACCTTGCGTCCGACAAGTCGCACGAGTTCCCTGCGGCGCTCTTCAGTCAATATGGGCAGGTTGAGCCGAATGGCGGTGCCGTCGTTGTTCGGAGTTAGCCCGAGGTTAGACATCAGAATGCTGCGCTCGACATCCTTGATGGACTGTTTGTCCCACGGCTGTATCATCAGCACGCGCGCTTCCGGCACGGATATGGACGCCAACTGGTTCATCGGCGTGGGGATACCGTAGTATTCGACGGTAAGCGTCTCGACCAAGGCGGGGGATGCGCGGCCTGTGCGGATAGTGTTCAGCTCGCGCTTCAAAGCGTCAACAGACTTCTGCATCCTATCGTCGGTTTCCAACAGCACATCTTCAGCCGTAGCCATAGTGGAACTCTCCATTGCTCTCGCGGGTCTATTCAGATATGGCGATTACAGTGGCGGGTTTGACGCCACCACCGAGCCCAGCCTGTCGCCCGCGATTATCTTCTCTATGCTTCCGGTCTCGAACAGGTCGAACACGATTATCGGCAAGTCGTTGTCCATGCATAGCGACAACGCGGTCGCGTCCATCACACGAAGCCGCCGCTCCAGCGCTTCCTGATGCGTGATGAAATCGATCTTCGCCGCGCCGGGGAAAAGGTTGGGGTCGGATTCGTAGATGCCATCGACGTTGTTCTTTGCCATCAGCAACACTTTGGCTTCGATCTCGATTGCGCGAAGCGCCGCAGCGGTGTCCGTAGTCATAAACGGATTGCCAGTGCCGCCGGCGAAGATTACCACACGCCCTTTTTCCAAGTGGCGAATGGCGCGTCGCCGGATGTAAGGCTCCGCAATCTGCTGCACTGTGATGGCGCTCTGCGTCCGAACCTCAAGTCCGTGATGCCGTTCAAGGGCGTCCTGCAACGCAAGCGCGTTGATGATGGTCGCCAACATGCCCGCGTAGTCTGCGGTTGAGCGGTCCATGCCCTCGGACTCGGCTTCCCATCCTCTGAGAATGTTGCCGCCGCCCACGACGATGCCAATTTGCACACCCAATTCGCATATGTTCCGTATCTGCTGCGCCATGTAGGCTACGGCGCCGGAATCGGTACCATAGCCGCGTTCGCCGGTGAATGATTCTCCACTCAGCTTAAGCAGCACACGGTGGAAATCCGCGCTGGCACGCCGCAAAGGTGCGTCACTCTCCCAGCGAGAATCTGGTAAACCTGCGCACGCGGATATTCTCGCCCAGCTTGCCGATGCCCTCGTTGACCAGGTCTTGGATAGACTTGGATGGGTCCTTGATGAAGGGCTGGTGCATCAGAACGGTTTCCTCGCTTTCGGCGTCTTCGCCGTCCGGCACATCGTCGCCGCTGACATAGGAAGGCGCCATCGCGGCGACCTGCATCGCTATGTC
Source organism: Chloroflexota bacterium (assembly GCA_009838595.1). Classification (GTDB taxonomy): domain Bacteria; phylum Chloroflexota; class Dehalococcoidia; order Lucifugimonadales; family JADFKI01; genus Bin90. Next base: position 12,615 of record VXRI01000009.1, read on the forward strand.
ATGTGCGAGCGCCTTGAAGTCGTCTGTGCGCGCCACGAAGTCCGTCTCGCAGTTCACCTCGAGCAGTACGCCGATGCGTCCGCCGCTGTGGATATAGGACTCGACGATACCCTCTTCGGTCGAGCGCGCAGCCTTTTTGGACGCGCTGGCGATGCCCTGCTGCGTGAGCAAGTCTTCCGCCTGCGTCAAGTCACCCGCAGTCGCTTCTAGCGCACGCTTGCAGTCCATAATGCCTGCACCCGTGCGTTCCCTAAGTTCTTTGATTACTGCTACACTGAGTTCCAACTCTACACCTGATACTCGCGCAGTGCGTCTGCGCGTATTGCTATTGAATTATGATAATGCTCTTATCGTACTTAGCCATTCGCCGGTGAGCGTCTGCCGATGGCAAGCATACTCGACGGCACCGGGCATTAGGATGTGGGATGCTTGTAGATGTTGATTATGCAGGCGTCGCTTCGCTTGCTGCCGGAGCGGCTACTGCCGGTTCCGGAGCCGCCGGCACATCGTCTGCAGGCGTTGCGGCTTCGCCCATCTCTTCGTACTCGAAAGCGTTCGCCTTGTTCGCGCCCTCGATGATAGCGTTGCTAATCCTGCCCGTTACGAGGCGGATGGAGCGAATGGCGTCGTCATTGCCGGGGATGGGATAGTCGATCAGGTCCGGATCGCAGTCCGAATCGACGAGCGCGACTATGGGAATGCCCACGCGCCTAGCCTCTGCGACGGCGATCGCTTCTTTGCCGATGTCGATGACGAACAGCGCGCCGGGCATCTCGGTCATTTCTTTGATGCCGCCAAGATAGCGATTCAGACGCGCGATGGAAGCCTCTCGCTTGAGCGCTTCTTTCTTCGTGTAGGTGATGAATTCGCCCTTCGCGCGCTGGGTTTCCAGCTCGACGAGATAGTCGATGCGTGACTGGATAGTCTTGAAATTCGTGAGAGTGCCGCCGAGCCAGCGAGTCGTGATGTGGTAGGCGTTGGCGCGCTGCGATTCGCTGACAATAGTGTCCTGCGCCTGCTTTTTCGTGCCGACCATAAGCACTTTCTTGCCTTCAGCCGCAACATCGGTAATGAAGCTCGCTGCCTCTTCGAGCATACGCAGCGTCTTTTGCAAGTCGATAATGTGTATGCCGTTGCGGTGCGTGAAAATATAGCGCCGCATTTTGGGATTCCACCGGCGCTTTTGGTGTCCGAAATGGACGCCCGCTTCAAGGAGGGACTTCATGGTGATATTTGCCGGCACGCTTGGCTGCGGCGCACGGGACGCCTGCTGGACCACAACACTCGACGTTGGTCGTGCGGCTGGTACGGTTTGCTGCATATACGCCTTCCTAGACTACCTCACATGGAACAATTCAACATCCAAAAGAGTATAGCACACCCGCGATATACTGGGCAATTTTCGAGGCGTCCCGTGAAGGGCAATCGGTTATATTTTTCTTTGCTATGTCACTCCGAGATACTTCCTTGTCATTTCGCCTTCCCCTTGTCATTCTTCGCTTCGCTCGGAATCTTGTGTGATGAGGAATTGATATAGTAGGAGAGTTGAGG
>VXRI01000163.1 GCA_009838595.1 Chloroflexota bacterium
ATATACGCCCGCGTGAAGTGGCGGCAGTGAGCGCGCTCGTGGCGATGTTCGCGGGATTGGGGTTTGCGGCGGGGCCGATGATTGTAGGGGTGGTTGCGGAGGTGAGTGGATCGCTGCTGGCGGGTCTCGTGGTGATGGCGCTGACATCGGGAATTGGCGTAATCGCGGGATTGCTATATCCGGCATCGCGCAGGGGCTAGTCTTCGCCCGTCTGCGTCATTGCGCCGTTGCCCACTTCAAGCCGCCCGATTAGGATGCCTTCAAGTCGGGCGACCCGTTCTTTCATTTCGCCAATATCCTTTTGCATAACATCCATGCGGCGCAAGGTGTACAAGAAAGTCGCACCTGCACGCCCACGATTATGCCTACTCCTGCCCATTCCATAGAGATTATCCGTTCATTGGATTAATCTGCTTCCACTTCACCGGCGTCAATGTCTGGTACACTGACAGCCTGAAACGCCGACATACTCAGGAGTTACGCACGATGGCAGCAACGGAAGAGAAGTACAGACTGGACAGGGAAATCATCGCTATGCGCGTGGCGAAGGAACTGCAAGACGGCGATGTGGTGAACCTCGGTATCGGCATACCTTCGCTGTGCTCGCAGTTCGTGCCGGAAGGGCGCGATGTGCTGTATCACAGCGAGAGCGGCGTGATGAACTTCGGCCCAATGGCGGAGCCGGGCGATGAGGATGTCGATCTGACCAACGCGAGCGGGCATTTTCTGGCGTGGCATCCGGGAATGTCGTTCTTCCATTCGGCGGACGCGTTCGCAATGATTCGCGGCGGGCTCATTGATGTTACGGTGCTGGGGGCGTTGCAGGTGTCGGCGTCCGGCGACCTAGCGAACTGGATGCTGCCGGAGCGCGGCGTCGGCAATGTGGGCGGCGCTATGGACCTCGCCGTTGGCGCGCGGCGCGTCATCGTCGCGATGGAACACACCGACCGCAGCGGCGGATCGAAGGTCGTGCAAGAGTGCACCTACCCGCTCACCGGCAAAGGCTGCGTCGATCTGATAGTTACGGACATCGCCGTGATGGAGGTAACAGACGAAGGGTTGCTTTTGCGTGAGGTCGCGCCGGGCTGGACGGCTGAAGAGGTGCAGGCGGAGACAGACGCTGAACTGATAGTGTTTCCGGAACTGCGGGAAATAGAACTTTAGAAGGCTGCTGTGGTTTTGGGAACTGCTCAAGGCAGGGGGTATCACAATGAAGAGCGCATACATAGTAACCGGAACGCTGAAAGGCGACCGCACGCTCGTGCTTGACGAGCCGATTGGCTTGTATGACTACAAGGTGCGCGTAATAGTCGAGCCTGTGGAAGCATTGCCGCGCCGTCCGCTCAAAGAGGTTATGGAAGAAATCTGGCGGGAGCAGGACGAACGCGGGTATGTCCGCATGACTAAGGAAGAGATAGACGAACATCTCCGTGATTTACGGGGTTGTGAGAGCGAATAGGTTGCGAATTTACTTGGATGCGTCGCCTGTGATTTACGCGGTTGAACGCGTCGCGCCATATTTTGATTACTTGGAGACTCTTTTGTTTATTTCCGGTAACACACTGGTAGCAAGTGAATTAACCAGATTAGAGGCACGCGTCAAGCCCGTCAGGGAAGGCAATCGGTTGCTAATCAGCCAGTTCGACGCATTCTTCGGGCAAACGGTGGATGAGATAGCGCCGCTAACGCGCGAAGTGATGGACAAGGCGACTTTGATAAGGGCGCAGTACGGCTTTCGGACGCCCGACGCCATTCACCTCGGCGCGGCGATGACCTCACGCTGCGATGTCTTCCTGACGAACGATGACCGTATTTCGCGATTTGGAGGAATGAGCGTGGAGATGATTGGGGGTAATCTGCAAGGGTAGATATTCGCACTCTTCGCACAAGGCGCAAAGCCTCACACAATCCTGAAGGTTGACCCACGCTCGCCCTTACTGACTTCGATGCGGACGGGGAAGGATTCTTTCATCTGCTCGATGTGCGTGATGACGATTATCTTCTCGAATTCGTCCTGGATCGATTGGATCGCCTCTGTCAAGCGCTCTTGGCCAGACTTGTCTTGCGAGCCGAAACCTTCGTCTATGAAGAGCACAGGCAGCGGCGCGCCGGACCGCCTCGCGAGTAGTCGAGACAGCGCAATGCGCAGTGCGAAGTTGATACGAAACGCCTCGCCGCCGCTGAATGTCAGGTAGTCGCGCGTGCCGAGTTCGTCTCCGATGCGAATCTCCAGCCGCTCTGATGTGCTCTCGTCCAACTCCAACTTCAAGCTCATGCGGTTGTCCGTAACGCGACCCAAAATCGCGTTGGCGTCGTCCTGCAACTGCGGGATCGCGCTCTCAATGACTAGCGCCTGTATGCCGTTCTTGCCGAACGCCACGGTCAGCTCGTCGTAAATGCTTTTGTCACGCGCTAGGCGTTTGTGCCTTAGCTGCAATGCGCTTATCTGCTTTTCCAAATCCTCGCAGCGGCTGATGTTGCTTTCAAGCACGCCGCGGTCTATCTCGGCGCGCCGCAGTTCGTTCTCCAATCGTTCGCTCTGCAATACGGCGGCAGACAGTGTGGTCGTGAGCGAGGGCAGCGATTTCAAGTCTTGTGTCAAAGCGGACATTCGCTCGTTCGTGGATTCGATGTCGGATTGGCGCTCGGCGAGCATCTGCCGTGTGGTGCGCAGCGCCTCATCGACGACAGGAAGATTTGCCTGCGCTTCGTTGAGCGCGTGATGCGCCGCGTCAAACTGCCGCAGTTCGCCGACATGCTTGCGCGCTTGCTGGTGCGCCTCAGCGTCGTATTCTAGCGCGGCAATGGTCGTTTCCAATTCGGCGAGTTCGTAGCGTTCGTTCTTCGCAAACGATTTGTCTTGCAGCATGCGTTCCGTGTCTGCAAGTGCCACGCGCGCGGCAGCCAAGTCTTCCTGCGCTTGCAGCGAATCCTGTTCGTCGCGCTTCAAGTTCGCGTCTTCCGCTGTGAGCGCTCGGCTTGAGGAATTGTGCTTTGCTTCCAAAGCGGCGACTTCTGCGGCAGCCGTCTTGCGCTTGTTCTTGAGCGCGTCGATGCGTTTGACGTTCTCGCTGTATGCCGCCTTGCTTTCGACGCCCGTGCGTTGGTATTCGGCACGGAGATGCTGTTGCCCGTCCGCGCCGAGCGGCTGGTTGCACAGCGGACAAGTGGCATCGCCCTGTTCGAGCATATCGAACTTGCGGCGCGTGTCCTGCATCTGCGCCATCATTCGCTCGTTGTCCTGCGAGAGCGTCCGTATGCCGGCGTCGATGCCCGCCGCGTCATTGCGCTGCCGTTCGACGGCTCCCAACTGTTTGGCGAGTGTGGCGTGTCGCTGCTGCAACGCTTCCTGCTGTTTCTTAATCTGCGGCAGGCGATTGGCGCGCGGTTCCAGCTCGGCAGAAATGCGCTGCCGCAATGTGCGCCGCGTGGCTGCGATGCGCTCTTCCTGCAAGGCAATCGCCTGCGCGAGCGCCGCCCGCTGCGAGTCTAGGCAGTTCTTCTGTGATAGCGCAGTATCAAGCCTTGCGATCTCAGTCTGCGCCGATTGCAGCGCGTCGTAGCCTTGCATAATCTGCGGCGCATTGGTGATGGTCTCGCGGTAATTGGCGGCTCGCCCTTCGTCCGCAACTGCCCGCTGCCGCAGCACGCGGGCGTCCGCTTGCGCCGATTTCACACGCTGCTCAAGGGCGGCAAACTCTGTTTGGAGCGATTGCAGTCTGTGTACTTCGGCGCGAAGGAACTCGACCTGCTCGCGCTGCGATTCCGCTTGTGGCGCGGTTTCCGCGATTGCGGCGTTCACGGTGGCAAGGCGCTGTTTGTATTCGGGCTTGCGTGCGGTCTCTTCCGAGTGCAGGTTGATCGCGGTGAGTGCCTGCTGCATATCGTCCCGAAGGCTGCGACTGCGTGTGTTAGCGTCGTCGGACAGGCGTTGATAGTAGGACAAATCTAGCACTTCCGCGAGGCATTTTTTGCGCTCCGTGGGTGTGCTAGTGGTGAACAAGTCCGCCTGACCCTGCGCGAGATACGCGGTGTTGACGAATGTCTTGAAATCCATATTCAGGATTTCGCTGATGCGGATGCCGGTCTCCCTGACAGTATTGCGGCTGATGGAGCGAAAAGTCTCGCCGTCGTCGTCGGTCGCAATCTGTAATTCGAGAGTTGTGCGGCTGTTCCTACCACGCACGCCAACGGTGTGCCTGCGCACGACGCGGTAGAGTTGGTCGCTCGCCGTGAAGTCCATCTCCACGCTCATATCGGTCTGACCCATGTGCATCAGGTCTGCCATTCGGAGCGCATTAATGCTGCCCGTGCCGGTAGGAGTGGCGCGCGCAACGCCCCAGAGCGCCCAAGTTATGGCGTCGAGCAGCGCCGTCTTACCGTGCCCATTATCGCCGCAAAGACAGGCGACATGGATGCTATCAAAATGCAACGTCGGCACGTCGTCGCGGTAGCACATGAAGTTCTTGACAGTCAGCCTGAGGGGGATCAATTGTAAATTCACCTCAATTGTTGCGATTACGACCTATGGCGCGACAGGTTGCATACGCTGTTATGCTGCGACAAATCAGGCAGTTACACCATATCACGGGAGCTTGAATCTATCAGCTTGGACCTATGAATGAGGCAGGGTTTTTCGGTTATTCAGTCATTTCGAGCGGAGCGAGATAGCAGAATATTTGGGTTGCGGCAAATCTTGTTCCCGCACAGAAATTTTAGACCTTTTACTCCGTTCAAGACGCCAACCGAAATACCCTGATAAACGAGGTGAAAGTGAAAAGTGAGTGCATCCCTAACTTTGTTCCGCCGGTTCACCCGGACATTGAACTCGATTGCCGGCGGAATAGCCTTTTCGAGGAACAGACGGCGATCGTAAATTAGGCATCCGCTACCCCCGGTATTCCGGCAGGGGCTTGATGTTGTAGTTGGCGGCGCCGCCGGTTAGGCTTTCTACGGCGGCGCGGGCGGTGTCTAGGGATGTGAAGCATGGGATGCGGCGGTCCACGCCGGCGCGGCGGATCTCGAAGCCGTCTTCCAGCGATTCGCGGTCGCCTTCGATTGTGTTTACCACCGCCGATACTGTGCCGTCCGCGATGATGTCCACCGTGTTGGGATGCTCGCCAGTGTGCGCCTTCGGTATGGCAAAGGCGTCTATGCCAAGCCCGTGAATCAGCCGTGCCGTGCCTTCCGTTGCGAACAGCGTGTAGCCCGCATCTGCGAGCTGGCGTATCATCGGCACGGCGTCCGCCTTGTCCCTGTCCGCTATTGTCAGCAGTATCGAGCCTTGTTCCGGCAGCATCATGCCCGACGCCATCAGCGCCTTCGCGACCGCCGATGAGAAGTCCTCGTCTATGCCCATCACCTCGCCGGTCGATTTCATCTCCGGTCCAAGATATGTGTCCACTCCGGATAGCTTGGACATTGAGAATACCGGCGCCTTCACCGCGACTAGCTTCTGCCGCTTCCACAAGCCACCTTCGTAGCCCGCTTCGTTGATGCTTTTGCCCAGCATCGCCTTTATAGCGAGCTTAATCATCGGCACACCCGTTACCTTCGATATGAACGGTATCGTGCGGCTGGCGCGCGGGTTCACCTCTATGACGAACACTTGCGTGTTCCGGTTGCCCTTCGCGCGGTTCGTCTCAGGGCTGCGGTACGCCTCGCCACCGACCACGACATACTGGATGTTCATCAGCCCCTTGACTTGCAGCGCGCGTCCGATTCGCGTGGTGTAATCGACTATGGTGTCAACCTCCGCCTCGGTCAGTGTCAGCCCCGGGTATATCGCCATGGAGTCGCCGCTATGCACACCGGCGCGTTCCACATGCTCCATAATGCCGGGGATGAGCACATTCTCGCCGTCGCACACAGCATCCACTTCTACTTCGCGTCCTTCGAAGTACTTGTCAATCAGCACGCGCCTGCCCATGCCCGCCTCGAATGCGTGCGTCATGTAGCGCACAAGCTCGGTGGCGTTCTGCACGATTTCCATCGCTCTGCCGCCCAGTACATAACTTGGGCGCACCAGCACGGGGTAGCCCACGCGCTGCGCGACATTCAGCGCTTGTTCCAGGTTGCTGACAGCGGCTCCCGGTGGGTTTGGTATGCCCGTGCGCGCCAAAAACTCCTCGAACAGGTGGCGGTCGGACGCTATGTCGATGGAACGCGCCGTAGATCCCAGTATCGGCATCTCCACGCTGTCGAGCGTCTGCGACAGGTTGATCGCCGTCTGCCCACCGAACTGCACGATGGAAGGCGGGAAGTCCAACTCGGCGCCGTCTTCGGTGAGCGCTTCGTTTTCCAGAATGTCCAGCACGCTTTCTTCGTCAAGCGGCTCGAAATACAGGCGGTCGCTGGTGTCGAAGTCGGTTGATACGGTCTCCGGGTTGGAGTTCGCCATAATGCTGGAGACGCCCTCTTCGTCGAGTGCCCAAGCCGCGTGCACCGAGCAATAGTCGAACTCGATGCCCTGCCCGATGCGTATCGGCCCGCTGCCCACGACTAGCGCCTTGCCCGTGTTCATCGGTATGGCTTCGTTCTCTTCTTCGTATGTGCTGTAGAAGTAGGGAGTGAGCGCTTCGAACTCGGCGGCGCAGGTGTCCACCATCTTGTACACGGGACGCAGGTTCCACTCGTGGCGCAGGTCTCGGATTTGCTGCGCGGTACGGTCGGTCATCTCGCCAATCTTCACATCCGAAAAGCCGAGTCGCTTCGCACGCCGGAGCCTGTCTGCGTCCAAGTGAGACGACAGCAGCTCTTCTTCCATCAGCGCGATGTTATGGAATGCGCGCGTGAACCAGGGGTCGATGCCGGTCGCGCGCGAGAGCGCTTCCGGGCTTACGCCGCGCCGCAGTGTGTACAGCAGCGCCCACAAGCGTTCGTCGTTGGGATGCAGGGGGAGCTGCGCCCTGTCCAGACCCTCCAACCCTAAATCCGCTTCTCTCTTTTCTAGGGCATGTTCGTGGTCTTGCCCCCTTCCTAGCCTTTCCACGGAGGGGGAAGGGACATCTGTGCCGTTCAGTTGCCAGCCATCACCTTCCCAGAGGATGTCGCGGTTGGTGATTTCCAGCGAGCGCACAGCCTTTTGGAACGCCGCCTCAAACGATCGGTCAATAGCCATCACCTCACCGGTCGCCTTCATCTGCGTGGTGATGGAACGGTCGCCCGCCGGGAACTTGTCGAATGGCCAGCGCGGAATCTTCACCACGCAGTAGTCGAGCGCAGGCTCGAACGCGGCGACAGTCTGCTGCGTTACGGCGTTGGGTATTTCGTCGAGGCGCTTGCCCACTGCAATTTTGGCTGCCACGCGCGCGATGGGGTATCCGGTCGCCTTGCTTGCGAGAGCAGAGCTACGGCTGACACGCGGGTTGACCTCGATGATGTAGTATTCGTTGTCCCTGCCGCCGCCGTCGGGCAACGTTTCGCTGACGACATCGCCCGGCGCGAGCGCCATCTGTATGTTACAGCCGCCCTCGATGCCAAGCGCACGGATGATTTTCAGGCTGACAGAGCGTAGCAGCTGGTATTCTTTGTCGGAGAGCGTCTGGCTGGGCGCGACCACGATGCTGTCGCCGGTGTGCACGCCCATCGGGTCTATGTTCTCCATATTGCAAATGGTGATGCAGTTGTCGGCGGCGTCGCGCATCACCTCGTACTCGATTTCCTTCCAGCCGATGAGCGAACGTTCCAGCAGAACCTGACTGATGGGACTTGCGGCTAGACCGCTTGCCACGATTGTATTGAACTCGTCCATAGTGTTACATATACCGCCGCCCGTGCCGCCGAGCGTATATGCGGGGCGCACGACTAGCGGCAAGGGCAGAGTTTTGAGCGCTTCGTAAGCCTCTTCCATGGATTCCACGATTGCGCTGGGCAGCACAGGCTCGCCGATGTCCAGCAGCAGTTGCCGGAACAGCTCACGGTCTTCTGCGTTGCGGATGGTGTTCAGCGGCGTGCCGAGCAGGCGCACATCGTACTCTTTGAGAACGCCCGCATCCGCCAGTTCCACGGCGAGGTTCAATCCTGTCTGCCCGCCTAGCGTGGGGAGGACGCCGTCCGGACGCTCCGCGGCGATGATCCGTGTAAGCACTTCGACCGTCAGCGGCTCGATGTACACGATATCGGCGATGTCTTCGTCCGTCATAATCGTGGCCGGGTTGGAATTCACCAGCACGGTGGTTACGCCTTCTTCGCGCAGCGCTTTGCATGCTTGCGTGCCGGCATAGTCGAACTCTGCCGCCTGCCCGATGATGATGGGACCGGAGCCTATGACGAGGACTTTGGAAGGCTTGCTGGTTTCTGTCTGCATGTTCCTTCTTGTATGGTTTGTTATCGCCCTTGTGTTGGCTGATAAAGAACAAGTTCGGGTATTCTGTCAAAATCTGAGTCTAGTGTGTACAGTGGCACATTGTGTCGGATCGCGGTAGCAGCGATGGCGACATCAAGATCGGTCATGACTTCACCGCTACGCCTGAGGTGATTGCTCAATCTCCCTGCAACTACCCAAGTTGCAGGATCCATTTCAAGACAGTCAACAGAGAGAATACGCTCGGAGAGGAACTCCAATTCTTCCATAGAGCGCGCTCCTCTGAGGTACTCCATAATTACCGGGCCTGTTACAGCAGCTTCGCCTGATGTCAACAATGCACCGAGTTCTATGGCTTCGTTGGAACTAGGTAACCGCTGCACCTGTATGAATACGGAGGATTCAACAAGAACCATTAGCTAGGCTCCCTTCCAAGCGAATCCAAAAACGCGCGCTTCTTCTTCTCTGCTTCTAATGCTTGTTCACTGTAGTCATCAACGATTACCTTGCCCCACGAGTCAATGAACTCTTGCACGTGCTTACGCCGAATATATTCCTTCAGCGCAGCGTTCACGGCTCCGCTTTTGGTCTTTTCGCCAGTGGCATCTACCACCTTGTCCAACAGTTCGCTGTCAATGTTGAGAGTCGTACGCATCAGGCACCTGCACTTTCAGTTGACATCAATCATTGATGCGTAAAATCAGCATCATTATAGCAGGCTTTGCAACTCTAGGCTTGACCAATTCCCTTCATCCTCAGATACTCCGACATCTTGTCCGGGAAGTTCACGGTCGCGCCGTCTGCGCCCACATCGACCACATGCCGCATAAGCTCTTCGTTGTACAAGCCTTGACAGCGCACTACGAACCCCTCGGCGCGAATCCTATCCACCAGATCCGGTGTCGTTATGTCTGCGCGTGGGCATATCTGTGTCAGTCCAAGTTCTTTCGATTGCTCTATCACCGAATCGTCCCATGTCGCGGCGGGTCCCATCGGCACAAGCCAACCCTTGGGTAGGGTGGAATCGTAAGCTGCCGCCTCTTCCAACCATTCCTTGCGAAACGAAGTTATGGTTACGCTATCCGTCAAGCCGTAGCCGCGCGCCATATCTATCGTGCGTCTCGCTAGACCGCCCGCGATTTCACGCTGCTTTATCTCAATGTGAAAGTGCAGCCTGCCCTTGTAATGCTCCATGGTATCGCCCAACGTTCGGATACACTCGTCCGCGTATTCCGCGCTGAACCAGCTGCCCGCGTCCATCGTTCGAAGCTCCGCCAGCGTGAAGTCCGCCACACGCCCTTGTCCGTCTGTAGTCCTGTCCACAGTGTCGTCATGTATGACTACGATATGGTCGTCGCGTGTCAGTTGCACGTCTATCTCGATGTGATTGACGCCCAGCTCCAGCGCCTTGTCATAGGCTGCGAAGGTGTTCTCCGGCGCATACGATGACGCGCCGCGGTGCGCTATATTCATGAATTTGGGCATGGATAATACGGTGTCCTTTATGGATTACTATTGTGTTAGTCGTTATGGCTTGCTATTGCCAATCATCTCCATGAACCGGTCGAACATGTACTCATTGTCGAGCGGACCTGGGGACGCCTCTGAGTGATTCTGTATCGTCATCAATAGCAGAAATTTGCGCCATGATTGACTATTAGAATGTCCTAGACCTTCAGCATATAATCCCATTCACCTTAAGATACTCCGCCATTTTGCTAGGTTGGGTGGCCATTTGCGTCATTCCCGTGAAGCATGTCCTCGTGAAAATGGGGAACGGGAATTCAGTGCCGCAAAATTGATCGCTCCGCGTCATTTGCGCCGTCCGAAAGATACTGGTTCCCCGCGAAAGCGGGAAAGACGGGCTGAAACATCGAAATGTCCATAGAGCCTAGGAAGGTTACGGTCACCCCATCATCCAGTATGCGCTACCTATTCGGCCCCGATTGCCCTCAAAGATACGTTGTCAGACCCTTGGTTATCCTTGGGCCCGAATTCGAACTCAACACCGCCTATATCTATAAGTGTGGTTTCATCAAATACATCAAGGAAGCACTCCCGTGTGACATCAAGACCACACTCTTGCAACCGCGCGATTGCCAGACGTCCCGCCATATAGCCTTCTAGCGAGATAAACTCGGGTTCTGCATCGGCATCGTACGCGGATAGGGCAGCCTGATACCTGGCAACCAGAGAGTTGCTTCCATCTGTTGGCGAAGGCGTCACCTCGGTCACGAAAACGTCTGCCAAGGATTGGTCTAGTTCCACAAGCTGACTCTTGAGCGCGTCACTGCTGACAAATGACACCGCCATGAAGATGGGGGGATCCGTAAGCCTGAGGCGTGTGTATTTGATAAATTCCGCCGTCGGAGCGTATGAGCCGATGATGATGACGGCGTCCGGTTCGGCATTAGCGATACGATATGCTGCCGACTTCACTGCAGAGGTGTTGCGGATGTAATACCAGGATGCCACTAGCTCCATGTCATCCCGCTTATCCAGCGCCTTTTCCACTCCTTCCAGCCCGTCATGGCCGAAGGAGTCGTTCTGATACAGAACCGCCACCTTTTTCTTGCCATTCTCTTCCAGGTAATCAACCATAGCTTCGGTTTCATCGTGGTACGATGCCCGCACATTGAGCACGTTGGACTGATCATCACGGCGGATCAACTGTGCTCCGGTGAACGCTCCCACGAAAGGAACGCCGCTGGCTTCCACCGTCGGCAACGCAGCGCGAGTAGTCGGCGTGCCCACTGAGCCAATCAGCCCGAATACACGATCCCTATTAATCAGCTGATTCGTGCCTGAAAACGCAAAGAAGGGTTCGTAATGGTCGTTGAGTGTCGTAAGTGTCAGCTGTCGGCCATTGACGCCGCCCACCTGATTCACTTCGTGGAAAGCGGCCAAGATGCCAAGCTGCATCCCTTTGCCCAATGCCTCCGAGGGCCCCGTTAGAGCGGCTGATTGCCCAAACTTAATCTCACTGTCAGTAACCCCCGGCACAACGGCTACTGCCTGAGGTGCCGTTGATGGTTGAGAGTCGCTTTGTATGTCTGCCACAATGCCGTCAATTTCAAGCAGCAATTGGCGCTGAACGTTCGCGACCTTAGCAACCAAGACTCGCTCTTGTGTTATCAGGCCGAGCCGATGATACAAGCCGTCGAAGAGGTTGTTATCTCCCTGCCCGCGGTCGAACATTTCCTGAGTGAGTTGGAGCACTTCATCCAACTCGGGGGCTCCAATCTCCCGAAGATATTCAATGTCTCTAGCGGCGGCGGCGGCCCTCCCATCGAATAGCTCGTGGAGTTGCCCTGCCAATGCAGGATTATCCTGCGTACTCGCCCCAAAGAGCGTGGGGGTCGCAAGATCCAAGGTTGTCGCCAGACTTTTCAAGTGAGTATAGCGGAGTAAATCATCTGTGGAGTGACTGTCCGAATCTCCCACCACGCTATAAAATTCATCATCCAATCTGGTCTCTGTAACAGGAACTATTTCTATCGCGCTGTCAACAGTCACACTCCGCCTGTTGGCTAGACCGGCAACGAGCAAACCCCACAATGGCTGCCTGCCTTGCTGGATGACATCCGCGTCGGATTCCAGATCTCTCACTAATCTGGCAATCTTGCTGGACCGCTCGGAGTGGGCGGACTCGGCAAGTATCGCCAGTTGCGCTTTCAAGTCTGCTTTATGTTCGGCTATTGCCGTCGCAGATTGAGTAATGCTGTCCGGTGTCATCGCAGGAGTAGTAGGGCCGGACAAGGCAACCAACTCACCGGCAAGCCTAGAAATACGAACCGCGGCGGCGAGGGTTTGGACGTCCGAGTTGAGATCCTGTACATCTTTGTCAGGGTCTCCCTCTACCTTCAGCAACTGCCACGCCGACCAATTTACGGGTTCTGCATCCGCGCTGCCTTTGCTGCCCACACTGAACTGGTACTGCGCTGCTCCGGTAGTTGGATTGCTGACCGTTAAAGTGTGCGTAGTCGTTTCGCTTCCGTCAACATCATGAGTCAGGACGAGACTCTGCCAATCCTGGCCGGCGTAATGAGCGTCCCAGGCAGCATCATTATCCACCCAGCGAATGACATAACCCGAAGTGCCGGGCACCGCATCCCAGTACACCACCACTTCGCCGAGATTGTCGCCATTGACCGCCTTCGCGTTGGTGGGAGCAGGGGCAGTGGGCAAACCCGTTTGGGCCTGGACTTCGTTGTCCGATACCACCCAACCAACAACGGCGGCAAATACAACCGCAACAATAATAGCCATGACCGGAAGTGCAATGCGTTTCACCTGCATCATATTATTTATCTCCAGAGGCTTATTTTCATTATCGCTAACTTCAACGAATCTTCTGATGAAATGTATTTGTATCTTTGCAGTAGATTTATAGCAGTAGCATTATAACGACTTTTCGATTATTGTGTCTCTCCCTACACATTGCCAATCATCTCCATGAACCGGTCGAACATGTACTCATTGTCGAGCGGACCCGGGGACGCCTCTGAGTGATACTGTATCGTCATCACAGGCAACGATGTGTGGCGCAAACCCTCTACGGTGTCGTCGTTCAGATTGATGTGGCTAACCTCGACCTCTGACGGCAGTTTGTCCGGATCGACAGCGAAGCCGTGATTCTGCGCCGTGATGTGCACACGCCCTGTCTGCAAGTCCTTGACAGGGTGGTTCGCGCCGCGATGCCCGAACTTGAGCTTGTAAGTGCTGCCGCCTACCGCGCGTCCGACGACCTGATTGCCGAGGCATATCCCGAACACCGGCAGCCTGCCGAGCAGACCCTTGGTCGTCTCAACGGCGTAGTCCAGCAGCTCAGGGTCGCCGGGTCCGGGCGATAACATGATGCCGTCCGGGTTGCGCGCGAGAATGTCCTGCGCCGACGCAGTGGCAGGCATGGCGACGACCTCACAGCCGCGAGAGCGCAGCATCCTCAGGATGTTGTACTTCAAACCGAAGTCGCTGACGAGGATTCGGCGCGTGGTATCGGGGGCGGGCTGCTGCCAGAGCGGGCTGTTCCAGTCGTATGCGCTCTCGGTCGAAACCTGCCGCACGAAGTCCAATTCGCCGTAAGCGGGGATTTCTTCTAGGCGCGCCAAAGTTTTTTCGGGCGGCTCGCCGACGCCGATTGCGCCCATCATCACGCCCTGCGTCCGCAGCCTACGGGTGATGGCGCGCGTGTCCACGCCGCTGATGCCCGCGATGCTCTCGGATTGCAGATATTCGTGGAGTGTCATGTCGCTGAGCGAGTGGCTGGGGCGAAGGCTATGTTCGCGCACTACGAAGCCGGCGACCTGGACGCGCCGCGATTCCACATCGCGCGAGTTGATGCCGTAGTTGCCAATGAGCGGGTATGTAGGCACGACAATCTGCCCAGCGAAAGACGGGTCGGTCAGCATCTCCTGATAGCCGGTCATGGAAGTGGCGAAAACGACTTCGCCAAACGCGGAAGACTGCGCGCCAAATGCATACCCGCGATAAGTAGAGCCGTCTTCAAGAACTAGATGGGCTGGTGTGGTCATATTTTTGTGTTCCATATTTATGATTAGCGATAGAATTCTAGACGGTGTTGTAAGCGGTGAACTGTGACGATTATTTCCCTGTCATCAATTTAGTACAGAATTCGAATT